>JAEEKA010000073.1 GCA_016282135.1 Oscillospiraceae bacterium | reverse complement strand
TGATGCATGGTGCGGGCAAAGCTTACCGCACGCACGGTCACCACTCAAATCACACCCGAGCCCGGCTCGTGGTCCTTCCGGGGCGGATGGGCCGCTAATTAAGCAGCAGCCAGAACGAGATTATCGTTGTCAGTTAATTTAGAAAAGTTGCCCGGTTTATGGAGGTCAGGCACCTCCGCCCGCTATTCCAGCCTCACTATCCCCGTCGAAACCGGTACAGCCCCGTGGGACGCCGCAGTGCGGCGTGTAAAAATGAAGCGCGCAAAGAGAAAAGCAATGATTCCGTGACAATTAACGGCCGTAGGGATCCCGGAGCTTCTTTGGCTCCGGATAATCCTGCCCGTTGGTATCGACCCGGATGGAAGCCATCTTCTGCTCCGTCAGGGGCCGGTCGTTCATGTCCACCTTGACAGCGGCAATGGCGTCCACCACTTCGATTCCCTCGGTAATCTTGCCGAAGGCGGCATAGTTCTTGTCCAGATGGGGGGCATCCTGATGCATCAGGAAGAACTGGCTGCCCGCGGAATTGGGGTTGGAGGAACGGGCCATGGACAACACGCCCCGCTTGTGCTTCAGCTTGTTGTCTACGCCGTTCATGAAGAACTCGCCCTTGATGCAGTAGCCGGGGCCGCCCATGCCGGTGCCGGTGGGGTCGCCGCCCTGAATCATAAAGCCGCTGATGACCCGGTGGAAAATCAGGCCGTCGTAAAAGCACTGATTGGCCAGAGAAATGAAATTATAGACGCTCTGGGGGGCGACGTCGGGGTAGAGCTCCCCTTTTATCACGCCGCCGTTTTCCATGGTGATGGTAAAAACGGGATTGGGCATTGGTTTTCTTCCTTTCCGATCAGTGATTTCTGTCTTTCATGGCCCGGTCGATCTGCCGCTTGGCGTCCCGCACGGCGGCATCGTCCCGCTTGTCATAGAGCTTTTTGCCCCGGCATAGGGCGATCTCTACCTTAACGCGGGAGTTTTTGAGATAGACCGACAAGGGAATGATGGAGAAGCCGTCCTGCTTGACCTTGCCGAACAGGCGATTGATCTCCCGCTTGTGCATCAAAAGGCGCCGGGGCCGTAGGGGATCTTTGTTGAAAATGTTCCCCTTCTCGTAGGGCGCGATGTGCAGCTGCTTGATGAAGATCTCTCCGTCCTTGATCTGGCACCAGGATTCCTTCAGGGAAATCGTACCGGCGCGGACGGACTTCACCTCCGTCCCAACCAGCTCAATTCCGGCCTCAAAGGTCTCCTCAATGAAGTATTCATGGCGTGCCTTTTGATTCTTTGCCACGAGCTTTATGCCGGAGGCTGCCATGCGATCACTCCAATCTCTCCGGGTTTGGGCTATATTATATCATACAGCGCTCCTTTCACGCAAGTCTTTTTCTCCCATTTCAAAATTATTTTGTTGATTTCGGAAAAATGTCTTTACTTTTAATTCCTTTTTACTATAATATATAAGGCATTTTTTGCGAATGCGAAAGGGAGCGATAAAAATGGCTGCAAAAACCAAGAAACAGATGAGCATTTACACAAAAGCAATCATCTGTTTGATCTGCTTTGTCGGGTTCTTCGCCGTCTTTGCCGTACCGATGGGACTGGGCAACGCGCTGAACACCCTGATGAACACCGCGTACAAGCTTTTGACCGATACTGTCTTTTACATCATGGCAATCGCCGTGATTGCGGGCGCAGTGTCCGGCCTGTTGACAGAGTTCGGCGTCGTTGCGCTGCTGAACAAGCTCCTGTCTCCCCTGATGAAGCCCTTGTTCGGCATGCCGGGGGCCTCCGCGCTTGGTATTGTATCCACTTATCTTTCCGATAATCCGGCCATTCTCACCCTGGCGGACGACAAAAAGTTCCGCCGCTTCTTCAAGGCCTACCAGATTCCCGCCCTGACCAACCTGGGCACGGCCTTCGGCATGGGCCTGATCGTCACCAGCTTTACCCTGGGCATGAGCAGCATGATGAAAGGCAAGGTCTGGCTGGCCGCGATCTGCGGCAACCTTGGCGCCATCATCGGTGCCATTGTCTCCACCCGTATCATGCTCCATTTCATGAAAAAGGCCTACGGCCTCGATAAGCCCGCCATGGAAGAACAGGTGGAGGCCGTGGATGAAGCTCAGGTTTTTCAACACAAGGGTCTGCTTCACGTGCTGGACGCGCTTATGGAGGGCGGCAAAAAGGGCGTGGAGATGGGCCTTGCCATCATTCCCGGCGTTCTGATTATTTGTTCCATCGTGATGATGCTCACCAACAGCAGACCTCCCTGCCAGTATAAGTACGTCAAAGTGGAGGCCATCAATTTGGAAACCAACGACGTAGTCTCTACGGATCTGATTGCGATTCCAGATTCCGGCAACTATATTCTTCGCATTCAGCCCGGCAGCGGCAGCGCCTATTGGTCCAAATCGACCGCCTATGAGAGCGAGCCCTCCTATTCCTACAGTGGTGGGCGGATTTTTGAAGAGGGCGAGCGGCTGTACGTTCGGATTTCTCCGGAAGTATTCGGCAGCGGAAACGTAAGCTACCGCCTTGTTCTGATCAAGTCGGATGAAGAAACCAAGCTTGAAATGCCTTTGAAGGCGGAAAAAGGCGCAGACCCGATCTTCAGCGGTTCTATTCCGCCCGAGCCCTACCACGGCAACGCTTTTGAAGGGATTGCGGTTCTGCCCTGGATCGCAAATCTACTGGGGCCGATTCTCAAGCCGCTGTTCGGCCTTGCCAGCGCGGAGGCAATCGCCGTCCCCGTGACCGCACTGGGCTCCGCCGGCGCCGCGCTGGGCATGATCCCCGGCCTGGTTAAGGGCGGCCTCATCGCTGTCAACGATATGGCCGTCTTTACGGCAATCTGCATGTGTTGGAGCGGATATTTGAGTACCCACGTCTCCATGATGGAGGTTCTGGGCTGCCGCGAACACACCGGTAAGGCCATTATCAGCCACACCATCGGCGGCCTGTGCGCAGGCGTCGCCGCCCACTGGCTGTTTGTGCTGTTCTCCATGCTATAGAAATTCTTGAATCAATCAATTTCGGAAAAGGAGGTACCATGGCAAACATACTGGAATACAAATGCCCCTGCTGCAGCGGGATCATCGAATTTGACTCCGGTACGCAGAAGATGAAATGCCCCTACTGCGAGACGACCTTCGATCCCTCTGCCCTGCTGGAGATGGATGAAGCGCTGAACCAGCAAAAACCGGATCAACTGGAATGGGAAACGCCCCAGGAACAGTTCAGCGAAGCGGAAACCTCCGGCATGAACGTCTATTCCTGCAAATCCTGCGGCGGCGAGATTATCGCGGACGCCACCACCGGCGCCACCCACTGCCCCTTCTGCGGCAATCCGGTGGTACTGACCAGCGCCTTCTCCGGCGCGCTGAAGCCGGATCTCATCATCCCCTTCAAGCTCAGCAAGGAGGACGCCAAAGCCGCTCTGAAGAAGCACATGAGCGGAAAGAAGCTGCTTCCCAGGCTTTTCTCCAAGGAGAGCCACCTGGACGAGGTCAAAGGCGTGTACGTTCCCTTCTGGCTCTATGGCGCAGACGTCGACGCCGACTACAACTTCAAGGCGACACAGGTTCGCCGCTGGCGCAGCGGAGATCGGGAATTTACCGAGACCACCTATTTTCGTCTGGAGCGTTCCGGCGGCCTGAGCTTTGACGACGTGCCTGTGGACGGCTCCACGAAAATGGACGACGCCATGATGGAATCCATTGAGCCCTTCGAGATGAAGGACGTCGTCCCCTTCCAGACCGCGTATCTCTCCGGCTACTATGCTGACAAATACGACGTTGACGCCAAACAAAGTATGGAACGGGCCAACACCCGCATCAAGAACAGCACCCAGGAGGCTTTTGCCGCCACCGTCGCCGGGTACGGCGCGGTCACCACGGAATCCTCTTCCCTGCGGGTTCACAACGGCAAGGCCAAGTACGCCATGTACCCGGTCTGGCTGCTTACCACCAACTACGAGGGAAATACCTATCAATTTGCCATGAACGGTCAGACCGGCAAATTTGTAGGCGACATGCCTGTGGACAAGAAGCTGTTTTGGAAGTGGCATTTGATCTACACCGCCATATGCGGCGGCGTGAGCTGGCTGCTCCTCTACTTCTTCCTGCTGCACTGAAGGGAGGCGCGAAGATGAAACGATTCCTAACGCTTTTCCTCTCAGTTCTTCTGATCGGCTGCTTGTCTCTGAGCGTCTTTGCAGAAGACGGTCTAACCATTCAGATCACCGGAATGGAAAGCGACGCCGCCTACGTGGTTGACAACGCAAATATTCTCTCCGACAGCGAGGAAGCCGACTTGAACCGCCTGGCGGCGGAAATCAGTCAGAGGCAGCAGTGTGACGTGCTGATTCTGACAGAAAACAGCATCGGGACCAGCACTCCTGATGCATACGCCGAAAGCTGCTATGAAGCTTACGGCTGTGGATACGGCGAAGAACGAAGCGGCATTCTCTTCCTGCTTTCCATGGCGCAGCGGGATTGGTGCCTGTACCGGCAGGGCGAGACCGCGAGGCAGGCAATTTCCTTTAACGAAACAGACTATCTTTGGAGCAAATGCGGGGCCGATATTTCCGGCGGAAACTACTTCTCGGGCTTCAGAACCTATCTGAACACCGCCGATACCATGCTCTCCGCCTATCACGGCACACTGGATGAAGCCTCGCGGAAAGCCTATCAGGACGGCCTTGAGACTTTCCTGATAGGCAGCGAGAATCCCTCCCCTGTTCGTACGGTTCGGGAACGTCCCGGCATCGTAAAAACAACGATCATTGCCCTCATCGTGGGCTTTCTGCTGGCTTTCCTGTTCTCAGGAAGTCTCCGCTCACAGCTCAAATCCGTTCGCATGAAGTACAACGCGGCCAGCTACCGCCGCCCGGACAGCATGCATTTGGAGGTCAACCGGGATATTTATCTTTACGCGAACACCACCTCCCGGGTGATTGAGACTCAGCGCACCGGAGGAAACGGCGGTTCTCCCCACGTTACCACCTCCACCGTGACACATGACAGCACCAGCGGAAAATTCTAAATCGTCAAATTTGAACAAAGAAGACCCAGGAAAGCGCAGATGCTTTCCTGGGTCTTCTTTCAGGAATCAATTGCCCGGGAAGGAATGAGTCCTTCCCGGGCTGTGCTTTGCTTACTTTGGATTATTCCTTGGATTACTCAACCAGCTCGTTGCCGGTCATGAAGCGGTAGAGATAGGTCACCACATAGCCGCGGGTGCAGGGGGTCTTGGCATTGAACCTGCCGTCCTCGCCCCGCTCCAGGCCCTTCTCGTAGGCCCAAACGGCGCCTTCGTAGTACCAGTGCTTGGGCTTCACGTCGCTGTAGGGGTTCACGATGCTGATTTCCGGCTTGCCCATGGCGGCGTACAGGAACTGCAGAACCTCGCTGCGCATGCAGGTCCGCTGGGGGCTGAAATAATTGCCCTCCTTGTCGGTGCCGCCGGTGATGCCGTTCTCCACCGCCCACATGACT
>JAEEKA010000072.1 GCA_016282135.1 Oscillospiraceae bacterium | reverse complement strand
CCGAGCTGGTGAAGCGGCTGGCGGACGAGCTGTTCGAATCCGTGGAGTCCCTGGTGCGGTTGGATATGTCCGATTATATGGAGAAGCACTCCGTCTCCAAGATCATCGGCTCGCCTCCGGGCTACGTGGGCTACGACGAGGCCGGCCAGCTCACGGAGAAAATCCGCCGCAAGCCCTACTCCGTCATTCTCTTCGACGAGATCGAGAAGGCCCATCCCGACGTGCTGAACATCCTGCTCCAGATCCTGGACGACGGCCGCATCACCGACGCCCAGGGGCGGCTGGTGAACTTCGAGAACACCATTATCGTCATGACCTCCAACGCGGGCTCCGACCGGAAGGAGGGCTCTGTGGGCTTCGGCAAGAGCCTCACCGAGCAGACCAAGGAAAAGGCCCTGAAGGCCCTGGGCGAGTTCCTGCGGCCAGAGTTCATCAACCGCGTGGACGAAATCGTCTGCTTCAACCAGCTCTCCGAGGCCAACTTCCGGGATATCGCCGCCATCATGCTGAACGAGCTGAAGGCCGCACTGGATGACCGGGGTATCGCCCTGGGCTGGGACGACGCGGTGCTGGATTACCTGACGAAGAAGTCCTACTCCGTCCAGTACGGCGCGCGGAACCTCCGCCGAACCATCGAAAAGGAGATCGAGAACCCCCTGGCCGAAAAGATCATCGACAGCTACAAGGCCCCCATCCGGATTATCCATCTCTCCGCCGCCGACGACGCGATCACGGTGGACGCAAGATAAAACCTCCCCTGCCAAGGGGAGGGGGGCCGGCCTCAAGGCCGGTGGAGGGGTTCTGCCCGCTTCCGATTGATGCTGGGTTCGTGCCGAAGGCCGGGACGCTCCCCCCTGCGGGGGAAGAGCGTCCCCTACGGTGCAGGCGGGCGCTTTTCCAATGTTTTCAAACGGCAATTTGAAAACACCGAAATTCTCAACGCTCCATTCTTAATTTCCAATTGTCAGTTTTCCGTCCCTCTGCCGCGAAAAATATGTAGCCTGCTAAAATTTTAGGGTTTACGCGCAGGGAAAACTGTGGTATAATCCATTCACCAAAATACGAGGAGGAAACTCTCATGGCAATTCAAGAAATAATGAGCGCGGATTTTGAGGAAGTAGTCCTCAAGTCCGAGAAGCCCGTGCTGGTGGACTTCAACGCCACCTGGTGCGGCCCCTGCCGGATGCTGAAGCCCGCCCTGGAGCAGGTTGCCGAGGAGCGGCCGGACGTGGTGGTCGTGGGCATTGACATCGACGAAAACAGCGAGCTGGCCGAGGAATACGACGTGTTCTCCATTCCCTGCCTGGTGCTCTTCAAGGACGGCGCCGAAGCCGACCGCAGCGTGGGGCTGATTCCCAAGGAAGCAATTCTCGGGCTGCTGGACTAAACGAAATTCAGAGAGCTGTGGTTGAAAACATGAACCGTTATGACATTGTGATCGTCGGGGCCGGGCCTGCCGGGCTGACGGCGGCCATTTACGCCCGGCGGGCTTCCAAGACCGTGCTGGTGCTGGAGGCCAGGGCCTGGGGCGGCCAGATCATCAATACCCCCGACATTGAAAACTATCCCGTGGTGGCCCATATCTCCGGGGCGGACTACGCCAACCGGCTCTATGAGCAGGCCGTGGCCCTGGGGGCGGAGGTCAAGCTGGAAAAGGTCGTGGGCGTGGAAGATCGGGGCAAAACCAAGCTCGTCCGCAGCACCCTGGCGGAGTATGAGGCCGGGGCCGTGATCCTGGCCACCGGCTCCGAGAACCGGAAGCTGGGCGTGGACCGGGAACAGGAGCTGACAGGGCGGGGTGTGTCCTACTGCGCCACCTGCGACGGCAATTTCTTCCGCAAGAAGGACGTGGCCGTGGTGGGCGGCGGCAACACCGCCCTGGAGGACGCCCTCTATCTGGCGGACCTGGCCAATAAGGTCTGGCTGATCCACCGGCGGGACGCCTTCCGAGGCGAGGAGACCACCGTGGCAAAGCTGCGGGAAAAGGAAAACGTGGAGATCGTCTACAACGCCACCGTCACCGCCCTGCTGGGAGAAAAGCGCCTGTCCGGCATTGAGGTCACAGACAAAATCACCGGCGGGAAGCGGACCATTGAGGTCAAGGGCCTGTTCGTGGCCGTGGGCCGCATCCCGGAAAACGAGAGCTTCCGGGAACTGGTAGAGGTGGACGAGGCAGGCTACGCGGTGGCTGGGGAGAACTGCCGCACGAAGGTCCCCGGCGTCTTTGTGGCGGGCGATAACCGGACCAAGGAGCTCCGCCAGCTCGTCACCGCCGCCGCCGACGGCGCCGTGGCCGCGACCGAAGCGGTGAAATACCTGAACGGATAACCGAAAACCGGCTCCGCACCCTGCATGGCAGGGTGCGGAGCCGGTAACTTTTATTCGTCTCTTGCGGCTTCGAACTCCGCGAAGCTCACGTCCAGGATCTCATAGTGATCCCGGTTGGGGCCGTCGAAATGCCACCACTCCAGCTTGGAGCGCTTGAAGCCCACTGCGGACATGATCTCGTTCAGCAGCTCCCGGTTCGCGATCTGCTCCTGGGTGGCGCCTTCATAATCGCTGTTGGCAGCCGTGGAGAAATCGTCGAAGGCGGTGGGCATATCCAGCTCCGTCCCGTCCGGATAACACAAAGTCAGATCTACGGTAATGCCCCGAGCGTGCATGGAGTAGGGGCCGGGTGCGGGCACGTAGGGGGCCAGTTCCTCCGGCGCGCTGTCATGGAGGGCCTGCTGCACGGAGATGGGCCGATAGGCGTCCCAGATTTTCAGCCGCAGCCCATGCTGCTTGGCCAGCTCGTTGGCCTCGATCAGCATATCCACGATATCCTCCTGGACCAGGCACAGCTCCCGGTCATACTGCCGGATGCCCGTGAAGTTGTCGGTGGTGGCGTATCGCTGGTCGATCACAAAGCTGTTGTCAATGGCCGTCAGCTCCACCAAGCCGCGATAGACAAAGGGGGTGTGGACCTGGGGGACTTCCGCCTCCGAGGGTTCCGCTTCCTCCGGGGGTTCCTCCGAGTGCACGGGCGCTTCCGGTTCCGCGGGGTCTGGCTCCGTGGCTTCCGGCTCATGCTCCGGCTCGGTGGTTTCCGGTTCCTGGAGCGGCTCCGTCGGTTCTGTCTTGGGCTCCGGCTCCGGAATCGTTTCTGCCGGTGTCAGCGCTCCGCCGATCGCGTGCGCCGCCGTGCTCTCCGGGAGCTCCCAGGGTTCCGGCTCCGCTGCGGCCTCCGCCGCCTGGGTGTTTCCCATTGCTGCGTCGCTCCGGAGCGCCCCACAGCCGCACAGGGAAGCCAGCAGCGCAGACGTCGCCAGCAGCAGGCCGAGGGTCATCCCCGTCGGCCGCAGCCGTCCCACCAAACGCAATACTGAACACAGTGTTTTCATTCTTTCCTCGCTCTATTCTATGAAATCCGGACGAACGCAAAACCGTTTTCCTCCGCGTAGCGCTGGGCTTCGCTGCCCGGCTGACCGTAGATGGTGAAGCCCGCCACCTTGGCTGCCGCCTCTTTCAACCCCCAGTTGACCCCATTGAAGCCAATGTCGAGGTCGCGATAGCCAAAGGCGTAATACGAAATATCCGTCACGCTGTCCGGGATCGTCACTTCCGTCAGAGAGATGCAGTCCAGGAACGCTTCGCTGTCAACCATCATCAAGCCTTCCGGCAGGACCACGCTGGTCAGCGCGGTGCAGTTCCGGAACGCATCGTGGCCTACGGACTCCGCGCCGCGCGGGATCGTCACGCTCGTCAGCGCCGTGCAGTTTTGGAAGGCCAGACCGCCGATGGTCGTCACGCTGTCCGGGATCGTCAGCTCCGTCAGATAGGCGCTGTCCTCAAATGACCGCAGGGCGATCTCGGTCACGCCCGCCGGGATCTCGTAGGAGGCGTCCCGTTTCCCCGCGGGATATTTCAGAAGCGTCGTTTTTTCCCTGTTGAAGAGGACGCCGTCCTGGGTGCAGAAATTCGGATTGCCGGGCGCGACTTGATAGCTGGCCAGAGAAGTGCAGCCGTTGAACGCCATGCCTTCGATCTCCGCCACCTGGTCGGAAAGCGTCACCTCGGTCAGGGCGCTGCAGCCCTCGAACGCGCAAAAGCCGATCTGTAGCAGGCCTTTGCTGAAGCGCACGTTGGTCAGGCCGGTGCAGCGTGAGAACGCGTAGTCTTCAATCTGTTCCACGGTGCCCGGCATCGTGAGCTCCCGCAGGAACGTGCAATCTGCAAACGCATGGCAGCCGATGTACCGCAGACCGCCAGGGAGCTCGTAGGAAGCATCTTGTTTTCCGCAGGGGTACTCCAGCAGGCTCGTCTGGCTTTTGTCATAGAGGACGCCGTCCAGGCTGCAGAGCATCGTATTGGTGGGGGCGACCAGAATATCGGTCAGCGACTCGCAGCCGTCAAACGGCAGCACGTATTGTTCAATGTATAGCAGGCTGGCCGGGATCGTCGCCTCTTTCAGATACTTACAGTCGGCGAATGCGCGACGGGAAACGTGCCTCACGCCCTCCGGGATCAAGTAGGAGGCATCCTGCTTTCCACAGGGATATTGGATCAGCTCGGACTGCTCCTTATCGAAGAGGACGCCGTCCACGCTGCAGTAATGGGGATTGTCCGCGCCGACGTGGATGGCGGTCAGGGAGCCGCAGGAGTTGAACGCGGCGCTGCCAATGCTCGTCACGCTGTCCGGGATCGTCACTTCCGTCAAGGCGGTGCAGTACTCGAACGCGCTGCCGCCGATGCTGGTCAACCCCTCCGGCAGCTCGATGCTTCGGATGTGCTTCAGGAGGCTTGCCCATTCCGGATACCACCCTTCCAGGTAGTAATCGTTCATCTCGCCGCTGCCCTCAAAGCGCAGCGTGCCGGTCTCGGGGTCAAAGCTCCAGCGCAGGTTCTCCCCGCAGTCGCCGGAAAGCGTCTCCGGCAGGGGAGCTTCCGTGACCTCGGGCTCCGTGCCAATCGCGTCCGGATCCGCAAGCACGGTATCCCGGGGCAGGTTCGCCAGGATCAGATAGCGCCCGTCGACCGTGCGAAGCACCGCGGTCATTTTTTCACCCGATTCATCCTGGTAGACATAGTTGACAAATATCCGTCCGTCGTCCGTGCAAAGCAGCTCTTCAATTTGGATGGAACGCAGCCCGGTGGAGGTATGGAAGGCGTAATAGCAGTCAAATTCCGGCAAATAGGTCCAGACCCCGCCCAGCAGTTCCGCGTCCGTTGTCTCCCGCACCGCAGCAAAATCCGAACGGTCCATGCCGAAAAGCTCTGTGAGTACCGCGTTTACCTCCGCGCTCGGAACCTTCGCCCATTCTCTGTCTGAATCCCAGGCGTAGTCCTCCTCGTTCACACGAAGCTTCCGCAGGGCAGCCCGCTCCCCGTCGGAGAGGATGCCGGTAAAGTCAGCGAAAAGACGGTTCAGGTCCACGTCCGTCGGCTTCTCATATTCGCAGCTCAAAGCCCGGATGTAATTTCCCATCTCGGCGCTGATGGGTTTCCCATCGTCCAGGAGGGTGCGGATCTCCGCCTCGGTCTCCGGGTCCACCGGGCTGCCGGGCAGGGCGGACTCCGTGGCGTCTGGCTCAGTCACGGACCGGGTCGGGTCGGTCTGCGCCTCGGAATACGGCTCGGTCACCTGCTCCGTGGGGCGCTGATCTCCGAGGGTCTCGGGCTCCTTCTGCCGCAGGGCCCGGCCTCCGGCCCAGATGCCGCCGCCGATCAGGGCGGCGCAGAGAACCCCCGCCGCGATTTTAGCCCCCAGGCCGTGCAGGATGGCCTGGCCCGTGGTCATGGCGGTCACCGTGGTGACGGCGCCGGAAGCCGCCCCCACCCCGGTCCCGGCGGCGGCTCCCACAGAGGCCCCGGCAGGGGGCGTGTTGACCAGAACGGTCCCCAGGACGGTCCGCTCCGCCCCGGCCGCGGGCTCCAGCCGCCGCAGCAGGCTCACCAGGAAGGCCATGGGCGACAGGCCGTAGAGCTTGACGCCCTGCTTTTCCAACGCCCGCACCCGGTCCTCCACGTGCTTGCGGCCCCGGTGGAGCTGGGCCTTGACGGTGCCCGGCGCAAGCTTCAGCAGCTCGCTGATCTCCCGGACGCTCAGGTCCTCATAATAGCGCATGCCCACGATCACGTTCTGCTGCTCGGGCAGGTCCGCCAGAATCTCCCGTACCAGGCGGGAGGTCTCCTGCCGGTCCAGAATCAGCTCCGGCTGGCCGTCCGTCCGCAGGTCCGGCAGCTCCGGCAGCTCGCCCTCTTCATCCTCCAGCTCCGAGAAACGCAGGGGCCGGCGCTCCGCCGCGGCCCGGGCGGTCTCATTCACCGCGATCCGCCGCAGCCAGGGCAGAAAGGCCTCGTTGGCCCCCAGCTTGTCCAGACTCCGGAAGGCCCGGATATAGCTCTCCTGGACAATATCCCAGGCCAGGTCCTCGTCATGGACCATGGAGCGCACCGACCGATAGAGGGCGGGGCCGGTGGTTTCATACAGCTCCGTATAGGCTGCCTGTTCCCCCGCCTTGGCCCGAGCAATCAGCTCCGGCGGGACGGGGAGATTTGTTGTTTTCTTTTCTTCATTCTGTTTCATTGCAGTCTTTCCTTTCCCGCGCTATTGTATCACAACAGGCTGTGGTTTTCCATTCCATTTTTTCGGGTTTTGAAGTCGGCCCATCGCCGGACAGATTCCGCAGAACGGCAGCCAGCGCGGCCGCCGAACGCCGGGGGTCCGGCGCAACATGCTTGTCCAGCAGCTTTTTGTACCGCGCCCCAAATTCCGCATCCTCCGGCATTCGGCTCACTTCCTTTCCTGTGTTCTGACTGTAAGACCCGAAAAAGCCGGAAAAGGTTTACACGGGTGCAAAAAATCCGCTGCATAGCAGCGGATTTTTTGTTGGCTTCTTTATCAGCCCAGCAGGGTAAAGTTGATGCCGCCCAGGCGCTGGCTGTTGACGTAGACGGCGAAGGTGTAGCTGCCCGGCTCGTCCGGGAGCCATTCCTGCCGGAGGTCCCCCACAAAGCGGCCCTTATCCCACAGGGAGTTCCAGGATACCTGCTCCTGGGCCGCGGAGAGGATCTCATGGGTCTTGGCGTCCCGCACCACGTACTGAACCGTGACGGTCTCGTCGCTGTCGACGGGACTGCCGCCCGCCACAATAGCAAAGCAAACGGGGGTCGTGGCCCGGAAGCGGACCGTGCCGGTGAGGTTCAGGTCGCCGTAGCCGTAGTTCTCCTTGTCGGGCCGGTCATAGAGGCCGATGGAGGTCTTCTTGGTCACCCCCAACTGCGTAAAGCGGAGTTCCTCTCCGCTGCGGACAGTCAGTTTGTTTTCACCGGTGACAGAGCTGCCGTCGGCGGGGGTGATGGTGACGGTGTAGTCTGTTTCGGGCAGGACGGCCATGGTGCAGCCCTCGCCCCGGGCCAGGGTTTCCAGCTTCAGCCCGTCGCCGAAGGCGGCGGTGATCCGCCAGCCCGGTCCGGGCTCCCGATCGGCAGTCCAATGAAGGACCAGGCCGTCGGCGGTGGCCTCGGCAGTGAAGTCGGTGAGGCTGACGCCGGAATTTCGCAGGGTCAGGGTCTGAGGCTCCACAAGGCCGGGGGCGTTCAGGGTGACGGTATAATCCACCTCCCGGGCCACGCCGGAAACGGCGGCGGTGCAGCGCCAGCCCTCTTCTTCCGCTTCCGCCTCCCGATACTCCACAGACAGCTCCTGGCCTTCCGCGTCGGAGCAGCTCAGCTCCCAATGGCCGGGCAGCTCTGTGGCGCAGTGCCAGCTCAGCAGGGCGGTCGTATCCTGAATGGCGTCCAGCCGCAAATCGGAAACCTCCACCGGATCGGAGGGGGTGTAGTCTATCTGGGTCTGGCCGGAGAGATAGAGATTGTCGGTCTGGACCAGGGTGAAGGTATAGGTCTCGCCGTTCTCCAGCCCGGAAACCCGGCAGCCTGTGCCGGCAAACTGGATTTCTTCCGGCTCCTGGCCGGTTTTGCCGTAGCGCAGGGTCCAGAAGGCCGGGACGGTGGATTCTTCCTTGACGGCAAGCTCCAGCCGGACGCTGCCCCGCTCCGCGTCCGGAAGGACCCGGAAGGTCTCGATTTCCGTCAGCGCCTTGGTGGAGGCGGCGGCGCTGGTATGGCCGGAGAGCTTGTGCAGGCCGGGAAGCTCCACGGAGAGGCTGTATTGGGTATTGGGGTTCAGCCCCCGGAACTCGGCCACGCCGTCGGTGAAGCTGCCGGTCCAGGAATTGCCGTAGGAATCCTGACACAGGGCGGTGAAATCCGCGGGATCGGCGTCGGTGGTGATCTTCAGGCGGAGGCTGTCGGCGGTGACGTCGCTGACTGTCAGATCGTCCACGGAGACGAAATAATGCCACATGCCCTTGCCCAGATCGGTGAATTCATACAGGCAGATGCCCGTCACCAGCAGGGCAAGCACCAGGGCGAAGAGGATCCAGCCCCGCTTTTTGCGTTTTTGGGTCTCCCGGAGCTTGTTCTCCATCCGGCGGCGGTCGGCGGCCACCTGGGGGGGCACCGCCGGGGCAGCCTTGGAGGCGGCAGGCTTGGGTGGGGCGGACTTGGCGGGAGCAGGCTGAGGCACCGAAGCCTTCTTCTGCTTCTTGTCCTGCTTGTCCCTGCCGTTTTTCTTTCCCTCGCCGGGGGCGAAGGCCTTCTTGAAGTTATCGTCCAGCTTTTCCGGATCGGCAAAGCGGACCGGCTCCGCCTCCGCGGCGGCCTCCTCCGGGCTCAGGGTCTCGCCGTCCGTCACCAGAGGCGGGACGATCAAATGGTCGCTCACCGCGTTGCGGCGCATATACTGCTCCAGCTCCAGGCGCATTTCCTCCGGGGTCTGGTAGCGGTCCGCGGGATCGAAGGCGCAGGCCTTGCAGATGATGGCCGCCAGCTCATAGTCCGCGTAGATGGGGACCGGCAGGGCCTCTCCCGCCACCCGCCGGGCGTCGGCGTCCTTGGGGTTGGTCTTCTCATCCTCGAAGGGGGCGTGGTTGCCGTTGTAGATCCGGTAGAGGATCATGCCCAGGGAATAGATGTCCACGGTGGGGTTCAGGCCCCCCAGGATGCCGCTGAGCTCCGGGGCGGAAAAGCTGCTGCGATACTGCTCCGGCAAGATGGCGTACTGCATGTCCTCGGTGGAGATCAGGCCAAAATCTCCCAGCAAAAAGCGGCCCGTATCGGAGAAAAACACGTTGCCGGGCTTCAGATTGCCGTGGACATAGCCCTCCTCCCGCAGGGCGGAGAGGGCCACGCAGAGGTCGATGCCCATGTTGATGCCCCGCAGATGGGAAACGGCGTTTTCATTGAGATAGGTTTCCAGGGAGTTCCGCTTGGGCAGGACCGCGTAGATCTCGTAGCCCACGCCCTCTTTTTTCTCCATCTGGACCCCCAGGAAGGGCAATATATAGGGGCAGTCCAGCAGGCGCTTGCGATTCTCGGCCTCCTGGACCAGCGCCTCCGCCTCCTTGCGGTAGTAGGCGTCGGCCTCCTGCTCGTTGGCGTAAGCCCCGGTCAGCAGCAGCGCCTCCACCTGGCCCTCGCCGGCAGGGACGGATATGTGTTTGAGTACAAACTCACGACCGGACTCCGGATGGCGGATATAGTAACAGCTTGCGCCATCATGCCGGGCAAAGCATTCCCCCACTTCCATCGCGTCCAGCAGCGGGGAAACCTTGTGATCAAGCATGGTCGTACTCCTCCTTTTCCGAAAATAACTATCATATTTTATATCAAAAGCAAAAAAAAAGCAATAACATATTGTTTTATTTGAAAGAAAATGCTATGATATAGGGTAGAGGTTCCGCAGACCCGGGGATTCCCGCGCCGGGACCCGGTTTTTGATAGGATTCCCACGTATCGGAGGATTAATCACCATGTTGAATAAAAACGTATGCCCCAACTGCGGGCAGCTATATGACACAAGCCTCTCCAAGTGCCCGCTCTGCGGCACCGCCCCCCAGGTGGTAGAGACCGCCGATCCCGTCCAACGCAGACGGATCACCGACGCGGAGCGTCGGCAGCGCCGGGCAGACCAGAAGCAGGCGGAGCAGGAAGCCCGCCGCCGCAAGCGGGACGCCCGCTTTATGGAGGAAGACGAGGAGGACCGGCTGCTGGAAGAGGAGGAGGCCCAGCGCCGCCGGATGAAGGAAGAGAAAAAGGCCCTCCGCCGGGCGGAGCGCAACAGCGAAGCAACCTCGATTCCCAATTCCGTGGTGCCCAGCTTTACTCCCGGCCCCGCCCGGGACGGCCGCGGCCCCATGCCCGTGGTGTACGCCGAGCGGGACCGCCGCCGGGTACCCCGTCCCTTCCTGGCCCTGAGCGCCATCGTGCTGGCGGCGGCTCTGCTGGTAGGCGGCAGCTATCTGCTTTGGAAGCTGGAGGTAGTCAAGCTTCCCATCTATGACAAGCTTGCCGCCAAGAAGACGGAGACCACCGCCCCCGCGGAAACCCAGGACACCACCGCCGCCCCCACGGACACAACGGTTCCCGTTACCACCACCCTCTACCGGGGCGAGGGCGCGATTCCCTGCACCGGTATCACCCTGGGCGAGACCGAGATCGTCTTTCACGACGCGGGGGAGCAGACCCAGCTCCAGGCGGAGCTGAGCCCCGAGGACACCACCGATGAGCGCCGCTTCGCTTCCTCTGACGCCGCCGTGGTCAAGGTCAGCCCCGTGGGCATCGTCACCGCCGTCGGACCCGGCGAGGCCACCATCACCGTAAGCTGCGGCGAGGTGGAAGCCGTCTGCACGGTGCTCTGTGACTTTGCCTCTCCCACGGCTCCCACCCTTCCCCCGGACGTCACCAGGCTGGAGCTGGTCAAAACCGACATGTCCTTCTTCCATCCGGGAGAGAGCTTTACCCTGTCCATAACCAACATCCCCGCCGGGACTCCGGTGGAGTGGAGCTCTCTGGATGAAAACATCGCCACCGTGGACGCGGGAGGCCGCGTGGTGGCGGTTGGCGTTGGCACCACCCGGGTCTTCGCCAAGGTCGGCAAGCTGGAGGCCTTCTGCTGGGTGCGCTGCCCCTTTAAGGAAGACGAAGGTTGATTCTTTCCGCCCCCGGGGCGGCCGTCATGAGGTATGCTATGGATTTTGACGTTGTCATCATCGGCTGCGGCGTCGTGGGCGCGGACTGCGCCTATGAGCTGGCCAAGTACGATTTGCGCCTGTGCGTGCTGGAGGCCTCCAACGACGTGGCCAACGGCACCACCAAGGCCAATTCCGCCATCGTCCACGCAGGCTACGACCCCCTGCCGGGGACGAAAATGGCCCGGCTGAACGTCCGGGGCACCGCCATGATGGGCGAGCTGTGCCGGAAGCTGGACGTACTCTACCGGAACAACGGCTCTTTGGTCCTCTCCCTCTCGGAGCAGGACGACGCGGTCCTGCATTCCCTTTACGAACAGGGCCTTGCCAACGACGTACCCGGTCTGGAGCTGCTGGACCGGGAGCAGACCCTGGCCCTGGAACCCAAGCTTTCCCCGGCGGTCCGGGGCGCCCTTTTCGCGCCCTCCGCCGGGATTGTCAATCCCTGGGAGCTCTGCCTGGCGCTGGCGGAAACCGCCGTGCGCAACGGGGCGGAGCTCCGTCTCTCCGCCCCCGTCACCGCCATCGAGCGGACGGCGGGCGGTTTCTGTCTGTCCACCCCCCAGGGGCCGGTCACGGCCCGGTACGTGGTGAACTGCGCCGGAACCTGCTCGGACCGGATCGCCGCCATGGCGGGGGACCGGAGCTTCACCATCCGGCCCACCAGGGGCGAATACTACCTGCTGGACAAGTCCGAGGGAACCCGGGTGGACCGCGTGATCTTCCAGTGCCCCACCCCCGCGGGGAAGGGCGTTTTGGTGACGCCCACGGTCCACGGCAATCTGCTGGTGGGGCCCAACGCCGTGCCCGCCGGGCCGGATGACACCGCCAACACCCCCGCCGGGATGGATTTTGTCCGCGCCTCCGCCCTGCGGGCCGTGCCCGGCATCAGCTTCCGGGACAACGTCCGCAACTTTGCGGGGGTCCGGGCCAACTCGGACCGGGAGGATTTCATCCTCGAGGAATCCGCCGCCGCGCCCGGCTTCATTCACGCCGCCGGCATCAAGAGCCCCGGGCTCTCCGCCGCCCCGGCCATCGGGCCGGAGGTTCTGGAACTGCTGCGGCAGGCCGGGCTGTCACTAAAGCAAAAGGAAACCTATATCGACAGCAGGCGGCGGGTCCGCTTCCATGAGCTGTCTGACGAAGAGAAGAACGCTCTGATTCGGGAAGACCCCCGCTGGGGCCGGGTCATCTGCCGATGCGAGACCGTCACCGAGGGGGAGATCGTCGCCTGCCTCCACGGCCCCATCCCTCCCGTCTCCGTCAACGGCGTCAAGCGCCGGGTGGGCGCGGGCATGGGCCGCTGTCAGGGCGGCTTCTGCGGTCCCCGGGTCCAGGAGATCATCGCCCGGGAGCTGGGGATCGACCCCACCCAGGTGCTGATGGACTGGGAGGGCACCTGGATCCTCTGCGGCGAAACGAAGGGAGGGACCGCGCTATGACGGAGCATGAACTTGTTGTCATCGGCGGCGGCCCCGCCGGCCTGGCCGCCGCGCTGGCCGCCTGGGAACAGGGCGTCCGGGATATTCTGATCCTGGAACGGGACAATCAGGCGGGCGGCATCCTCAACCAGTGCATCCACAACGGCTTCGGCCTCCACCGCTTCCGGGAAGAGCTCACCGGCCCCGAATACGCGGGCCGCTTCATCGATCTGCTGCGAAACACCGATATTCAAATCCGCACCGATACCATGGTGCTGGACCTCACCCGGGACCGGGTTCTGCACACCGTCAGCCCCCAACACGGCTGCGAAGCCATTCAGGCCGGGGCTGTGGTCCTGGCCATGGGCTGCCGGGAGCGGACAAGAGGCGCCATTTCCATCCCGGGCGCCCGCTGCTCCGGCATCTTCACCGCCGGGGCCGCCCAGCGCTTTCTGAACATGGAGGGCTATATGGTGGGCAAGCGGGTGGTGATCCTGGGCTCCGGCGACATCGGCCTGATTATGGCCCGCCGCATGACCCTGGAGGGGGCCAAGGTGCTGGCCTGCGTGGAGCTCATGCCCTACTCCGGCGGTCTGACCCGGAACATCGTCCAGTGTCTCAACGATTTTGACATTCCCCTTTACCTCAGCCACACCGTCACCGACATCCGGGGCAAGGACCGGCTGGAGCAGGTGGTGGTCTCCCGGGTGGACGAGAACCGCCGCCCCATCCCCGGCACAGAAATGGTCTTCGACTGCGACACGCTGATGCTGTCCGTGGGCCTGCTGCCGGAAAACGAGCTCTCCCGTCAGGCGGGCATCGAGATTGACCCCCGCACCAACGGCCCTGTGGTCTGGGAGAACCGGGAGACCGACCTTCCCGGTGTCTTTGCCTGCGGGAACGTGCTCCACGTTCACGACCTGGTGGACTACGTGTCGGCGGAGAGCGAGCAGGCGGGAATTGCCGCCGCCGCATATCTTCACGGAAACCGCCCCGAGGGAGGGGAAATCCGGCTGGTGAACGGAAACGGCGTCAGCTACACCGTACCCCAGCGCCTCCACCGGGGGGCGGAGTCTCTGGAGCTCTTCTTCCGGGTGCGCAACGTCTACAGGGACGCCGCCATTCGGGTTCTGGACGGGGAGGCTCAGGTTGCCCGCTTCCGGCGGGAGCACATGGCCCCCGGCGAGATGGAGAGCATCAAGCTGCCCAAGGTCCTGCTGGATCGCGTCAAGGGCGACACGCTGACCGTGGAGATCGAGCCCGTAGGGGGCGGCGTCCTCCGAAGCGAAGCAAGTCCTTTAGGGGACGCCCCGAACGTGTAACGTCAGGGAGGCTCAAAATGAAAGAAATCATCTGCATCACCTGCCCCAAGGGTTGCCATTTGAAGGTAGATGAGGAAAGCTTTTCCGTCACCGGCAATTCCTGTCCCCGGGGGGCCGTCTACGGCGCCAACGAGCTGCGCAGCCCGGTTCGCGTCGTGACCTCCACGGTGGTGGTGGAGCCCGTAGGGGCGAGCATTGCTCGTCCGCAAAACCCGGACTGCCTTCCCCGGACAAGCGATGCTTGTCCCTACGAAGGATCTGGGAAGGATCTGCCCCGCCGCCTGCCCGTAAAGACCGACCGGCCCATCCCCAAGGGCAAGATGTTTGCGGTCATGGCGGAGATCAACCGGGTGCGGGCAACGCCCCCGATCAAGGTGGGCGACGTGCTGATCCCCCACGTGGCAGGTACCGACGGCAACGTGGTCGCCACGAAAAGCCTCGAATAATTCTCAATTCTCACTTCTCAACTCTCAATTCACAAGGAGGCTTCCATGGGCAAATACATTCTCTCCCTGGACCAGGGCACTACCAGCAGCCGGGCGATTCTGTTCGACAACGAGCAGAACATCGTCGCCATGGCGCAGAAGGAATTCAACCAATACTATCCCCGCTCCGGCTGGGTGGAGCACAACCCCATGGAGATCTACTCCAGCCAGTACGCCGTGATGATGGAGGCCGTGACGGAGTCCGGAATCGACGTGGCGGACATTGCCGCCATCGGCATCACCAACCAGCGGGAGACCACCGTGGTCTGGGACAAAACCACCGGCCGTCCCGTCTGCAACGCCATCGTCTGGCAGTGCCGCCGCACCGCCCCCATCTGCGACGAGCTGGAGCGCAGAGGGCTCAAGGATTACATCAAGCAGACCACCGGCCTGGTGCTGGACGCCTATTTCTCCGCCACCAAGATCAAATGGATCCTGGACAACGTAGAGGGGGCCCGGGAAAAGGCCGAGCGGGGCGAGCTGCTCTTCGGCACCGTGGACACCTGGCTGCTCTGGAAGCTTACCAACGGCAGGGTCCACGCCACCGACTACACCAACGCCTCCCGGACCATGCTCTTTGACATTCACAGGCTCTGCTGGGACGAGAAGCTCCTGACGGAGCTGGACATCCCCCGGTCCATGCTGCCGGAGGTGAAGGATTCCAGCTATGTCTACGGAAGCTGCAACATTCAGGGGGTGGACGTGCCCATCGCGGGCATCGCCGGCGACCAGCAGGCCGCCCTCTTCGGCCAGGGCTGCTTTGAGAAGGGCGACGCCAAGAACACCTACGGCACCGGCTGCTTCCTGCTGATGAACACCGGCGAGGAGGCCTGCGAGAGCAAGCACGGCCTGGTCACCACCATTGCCGTGGGCCTGAACGGGAAGGTCCAATACGCCCTGGAGGGCTCCGTCTTTGTGGGCGGAGCGGTGATCCAGTGGCTCCGGGATCAGATGCGCTTCATCCGGGAGGCCCGGGACGCGGAATACTTCGCCCAGAAGGTGGATTCCACCGAAGGCGTCTATTTCGTTCCCGCCTTCACCGGCCTGGGGGCTCCCTATTGGGATATGTACGCCCGGGGGGCCATCGTGGGCATCACCCGGGGCACCCGGCCCGAGCACATCATCCGGGCCGCCCAGGAGTCCATCGCCTTCCAGAGCGCGGATCTGGTGCTGGCCATGGAGATGGACACCGGGGCCAAAATGACCGAGCTGAAGGTGGACGGCGGCGCCAGCCGGGACAGGTTCCTGATGCAGTTCCAGGCGGACATCCTGGGCAAGCAGGTCCGCCGCCCCATGATCCGGGAGACCACCGCCCTGGGCGCCGCCTATCTGGCGGGTCTGGCCACCGGCGTGTGGAAGGACCGGGCGGAGATCGTCAAGCTCTGGCACTGCGACTCCACCTTTACCCCCCGGAAGGACGAGGGCTGGCGGCAGCAGCAGTTCCAGGGCTGGAACAAGGCCGTGGGCAGAAGTTTGCACTGGGCGGAGTGAGCACGCCCGTAGGGACGGCACTCTGCCGTCCGCGCACCCGTACCAACCAACAAACACCCTTCCCCTGCGCTGAAAGCGCAGGGGAAGGGTGTTTTGCGCGGTTTCCGTTTTTCTTAATCCATGTTGAAGTAAGTATAGGAAAGCGGGTGGAGGTAGATGATTCCCCGGAGCGCGCCGTCTGTGTCAAAATGGGTTAAGAGGGTCATCCCGTTGCTGAAATTGTAAAACATAACCGTAGCGTCTTCATAGGAAGGATCGCCCAGGAGCTCTACAAGCTCTGCCTGGGTCAATCCGGGCTGAATGCCCAGGGGCAGGCAGAAGTCGGCCAGCTCCTCCACCTCGCCCTCGTTGAGGGCCGAGGCGTTGATGCCGAGAGAGTAGATTTCACAATCCAGATAGGAGACCGACTCTTCTCCGTTGGAATACAGCGACAGCTCCAGCGGCGCGCAGGCAGACTCTGAGGCTCCCGCAGGCTTCAGCGTGATCGTAACGAACCCGCCGGGAGCAATCATTCCGTCTTCAGAGAGCTTCGGTTCCACCCCGTCAGGCTTGCTGGAGGAAGTGGCAAATGATTGCTCCATCATGCTGTCAACTACCCAGCCGTGCTCGGTGAAGTCCCGGACAGTGAGGCCGTCCAGGTCAAAGGTATAATCCTCGATGCGCCAGCCTTCGGTGGGAAGCTCTATCAGACTCTTGCCTCCGTTCGGGACAATGCTGTCCCCTCTTGCGCCAATCAGCGTTTCCATGTCAAGGAAGTCCTCGTAATTCGCGGGGGACTGGATGGGCGCGACGCCGTCATAATCGTGAAGCCGGAAACAAAGGGTATAGCGGAATCCGTCAAACTCTATGGACAGAGCCTCTTCATTCTCGTCCTCGTTGAAATACTCGTTCATGGAATTGAGCACCAGCTCAAACACAGCGCGGAGAGGCCGGGAAAGATCCAGCTCAACCCGCGCCAGCTCCCAAGTGACGCCGTCCACAGCCAGACGCAGCTCAAGGCCGGTCAGAAGCTTGGAAAAATCTTCTTCTTTCAAATTCAGAAGCCCCAGAGCTTCCTTGATCATCTCGTCCTGCTCCGCGCTTTTCGCGGCGCTGTCAAGCTTGTAAAGGGCCAGGGCCTCCTCCTCCGTGATCGTATGGGAAAGCAGATAACCGGTCTCGGTTTCTTCCATCGTCCAAGGCAGGCCGGAAATCCTGTCGAATTTCGCTTCCTCCCCGGATACGACGTTGTCCAGGGGAATGCGGATTCGATAAAAGTCCCCGTCCCCCTCGCTGCGGAAGTAGAAGCTGACGGCTTCCTCCTCCCCAGTCTCATGGAAGAAGGAAAGCTCCAGCGGGATAGTCTCCTCCAGTTGGTTGTCCAGGGCCGTCATCTGGCCTTTTCCATGGAAGGCCAGAGGGGCCAGCGTCAGTTCGCCGGGCAGTTCCATTCGCAGTGAGATTTGCTCCTGCGTTCCGTCTTCCCGGACCTTGGCCTCAAAAAGCAGCTCGGTGTCCATGGCGAAGGAAGAGACGGTTTTCATCCGCTCGATCATGCCCTTCAGTACTTCCTCCGGGGTCGGCGGGGCAGGCTGGGTCGCTTCGGTTGCCGCGGTCTCGCCGGGGATGTCTCGGGTTCCCTGGCATCCGCAGAACAGGGTTGCCAGCAGGGTCAGGGTCAACAATAACGCGATCATTCGTTTCATGGGGATTCCACCTTTCGGTCATCTTTTTCGCTTGTATTTGGGGATTCTACCATATTAGACGATGATTGACAAGAAATGGTTGACAAAATTCCATGTTAATTTTTTGTGAATAGATCCTGCGCCGAACCGCCGTCTCCTGTTTCCTGAAATTTTTTCAGCTCCGAAAACGGGGCCAGATAGGCCCGGTCGAAGCTGTCCAGACCGGACAGATGGACCAGCAGGGCCAGCAGGCCGAAGCTCAGACCCCAGAGCCCGGCCAGAGCCGCGCAGACGGTGAGTGCGAAGCGGCAGAGCCGGATGGCGTCGGCAAAGCTCTTCCCCGGCAGGGCAAAGCCGCAGATGCCCGCCGCCGCCACTAAGATCAGGGCCGCCGGGGAAATCAGGTTGGCCTCCACCGCCGCCGTGCCCACCACCAGGCCGCCGATGATGGACACCGGCTGAGACACAGCCTTGGGGGCGGAGAGTCCCGCCTCCTGGAGCAGCTCAAAGGCCGCCAGCAGGCCCAATATTTCCAGCACGGTGGGAAACGGGACCTTTCGCTTGCTCTCGATAATGGCCTCCAACAGCGGCGTGGGCAGCATCTCCTGGTGGTATTCCGCCATGGCCACGTAGAGGGCCGGCAGCAGCAGGGCACAGGCCAGGGCCACCAGCCGCAGCAGCTTCAAAAACCGGGCGGAGAGGAAGTCCGTGTCCTTGTCCTCGGCGGCCTCCAGCAGATAGCCCAGGTTCACCGGGGCCAAATAGCCCACGGGCAGGCCGTCCACGAACAGACCCACTCGGCCCGCCAGCAGACCGGCGGCGAATTTATCCGTGCGCTCGGTGTATTGCAGCAGGGGAAAGGCCGTCCGCCGCTTGCCAGGCAGGACGTGCTCCACCGCCGCGGGCGTCAGCAGGTCCTCGGTGTCGATGGACGACAGGCGCTTCTGCATTCGCACCACAGTCTCCGGGTCCGTCAGCCCCTCCAGCCAGAGGAGGCTCACCCCGGTCCGGCTCTCCCGGCCCACGGTGGTCTCCCAGAGCCGAAGCCGGGCCGTCCGCAGGTGGCGGCGCAGCAGGCCGGTGTTGGTCCGGGCTGTCTCCGTAAAGGCGTCCTTGGGGCCCCGGGTGGTGCTCTCCACCTCCGGCTCCGAGGGGCCGCGCTTTTCTCCGGATTTCGTCTCAAAGGCCGCCGCCCCGGCCCCCGGCACGATCAGCAGACAGAAGCCCGCCAGCAGCTTTGCCTCGGCGTCGGCCACATCCCGGCAGATCGACGCCGAGGCGGTCTGGCCCCCCTCCGTCACGGCCCGCTCCAGCAGGGCCTCCGGCATGGGCCAGCCGGGAAGCTGCGCCAGGGGCCGGAGCACCAGCTCCCCGATCTCGGAGCCGGACACCAGGCCGTCCAAAAAGCAGAGCGTGCAGTCCGTGCCTGCCACGAAAATCGGCCGGACGCTGAAATCCGCTGCCCCCGCAAAGCGGTCGGAAAGCTCGGAAAGAAACTCCATGGGAACGCCTCCTTTGGAAGAAGCATGCCCGGGCTGGGAAAAAATATTCTTCCGCAGGAAAACGGTCACTTTTTCCCGAGTTTTTTCCTGCAAATTTACAAAAAACTATTGCATTCTGATAGAAAAAGTGCTATAATGTCCCCGTCATTAGGGTAGGAAGTAGTTAGAGAGGCCGTCAAGCCTCTCTTTCTTACTGTAATATCTGTTTTCGGCGCGTTTGCGAGCCTGGAGAGACGGACGTTGCCCCGGGCGGGCGGCTGCTGGCCGCCCCTGCAGAATTGGAGGAACAATGAAAGTAACGGATCGGGTTTGGGCCTTTGCCCAGCCGGTGGTGGAGGCCCACGGCTGCTCCCTCTGGGACGTGGAATACGTCCGCGAGGGCGGCGAGTGGTTCCTGCGCCTGTATATCGACAAGGTGGGCGGCGTAAATATCAATGACTGCGAGGCCATTTCCCGGGAGATGGACCCGATTCTGGATCGGGAAGACCCCATCGAGGGCAGCTACCGCTTTGAGGTCTGCTCCGCCGGGTTGGAGCGTCCCCTGAAGCGGCCCTCCGACTTTGACGCTTTTCTGGGCGCGGACGTGCTGGTAAAGCTCTACCGGCCCGTGAACGGCGTCCGGGAATTTCCCTGCGTGCTGCGGGGCTATGACAACGGCGACGTCACCGTGGAATACGGCGGCGAAACAATGACATTTCTGAAATCCCAGGTTGCCCTGGTGCGGCTGCGGGTGGATTTTTCGTAATACAGGAGGATAGTACAATGAATCAGAATACCAGTGCTGAAATTTTCGCCGCGCTGCGGCAGTTGGAGCGGGACAGAGGCATTCCCGTGGAATACATGACTGAGCGCATCACCCAGGCGCTGCTGGCCGCCTACAAAAAGGACCGGGTGGGCTACGTGGACAACGTCTTTGTGGAGCTCACTGAAAAATCCCTCAAGATGTATGCCCAGAAGGAGGTCGTGGACGAGGTCCTGACCCCCGCCACCGAGATCCAGCTGGAAGCCGCCCGGAAAATCGAGCCCAACTGCGAGCTGGGCGACCTGGTAAACGAGGAGATCGAGACCCAGGCCTTCGGCCGCATCGCCGCCCAGACCGCCAAGCAGGTCATTATCCAGGGTATCCGCGAGGCGGAGCACGGCATGATCTACGACAAGTTCTCCTCCAAGGAGCACGAGATTCTCACGGCCACCGTCTCCCGGGTGGACAACAACTCCGGCGATATTGCCGTCCGCATCGGCCAGGGCAGCGACCGCACCGAGGCCTGGCTGTCCGTCAGCGAGCAGGTCCGGGGCGAACGCTACCGGGAGGGCGACCTGATCCGCATCTACGTAGTGGAGGTCCGCCGCAGCACCCGGGGGCCCCAGGTCATCGTCTCCCGGACCCATCCCGGTCTGGTGAAGCGGCTGTTTGAGCTGAACGTCCCCGAAATCGCCTCCGGCGAGGTGGAGATCAAATCCATCGCCCGGGAAGCCGGTTCCCGCACCAAGCTGGCCGTCCACGCGGTGGACGAAAATCTGGATCCCGTGGGCACCTGCGTGGGGCCCCGGGGCTCCCGTGTGGCCGCTGTGGTGGATGAGCTCCACGGCGAGAAGATGGACATCGTGGTCTGGAACGAGGACCCTGCCCAGTTCGTTGCCGCCGCTCTGGCTCCCGCCGACGTGGTCAGCGTGACCTTGGCCGAGGGCGAGAAGGCCTGCCGGGTCATCGTCCCCGACGATCAGCTTTCCCTGGCCATCGGCAAGGAAGGCCAGAACGCGCGTCTGGCCGCAAGACTGACGGGATATAAGATCGATATTAAGCCGCAGTCCCAGGCCAACGAAGAATGAAAATATGAAACTATGAAAAAATGAAAACATTTCGGAGTTTTTCAAATTGCAATTTGAAAAACACATACATAGTTTCATAGTCTCATAGTTTCATAGTTCAGGAAAGGAGGGATCTATATGCCAAAGCATACGCCTTTGCGCCAGTGTCTGGGCTGCCGGGAGATGAAGCCCAAGCCCGAGCTGGTGCGGGTGGTCCGGTCCCCGGAGGGAACGGTGAGCCTGGATCTGCGGGGCAAGGCCCCGGGCCGGGGCGCGTACGTCTGCCCCAATCCGGACTGTCTGAAAAAGGCCCAGCGCTCCAGAGCTCTGAGTCGGTCTCTCGGCGTGGAGATCCCTCCCGAGGTTTTCGACGGCCTTGCCGCACAGATGGAGGAAGCAGATGGAACAGACACAGGATAAGGCCCTTGGCCTGTTGGGGCTGGCCCGGAAGGCCGGAAAGCTCCTGACCGGAGAGGAAACCGTGGGCTCTCTGCTCCTTGCGAAGCGGGCCCGGCTGACCCTGCTGGCCAGCGACGCCGGCAGCGCCGTGGCCCGGAAAATGCGCGGCCTTGCCGAGGGAACCCGCCAGCGGGTGCTGGAAATCCCCTACGATAAGCTGACCCTGGGCGCCGCCCTGGGCAGGCAAAGCGTCTCCGTAGCGGCCTTCGCCGACGTTTCCATGGCTCTGGCCTTTGTGAAGGCCCTGCCCCAGGGGCTTGCGGAGCCCGCGCTTTTAGAGGATTTGGATCGCCGCGTCGCCAGAGTCAAGGCGAAGCGGAAGAAAAATTGACAGTTGCGGAAACCGTCAATTGTCAACTGTCAACTGTCAATTGTTTTGGAGGTGGCTATATGAGTTTCGTGAAGTACAGAATCAAGGAAGTGGCAGCCGACCTTGGCATGCAGGCCAAGGAGATTGCCGCCATTGTGGAGCAATATTACGAGAAGCCCAAGAGCACGGCTCAGGTGCTGGAGGAGGAACAGCTTAATCTGATCTTCGACCTGCTGACCCAGCGCAACCAGATTGAGTCTGTGGAGGTCGTCTTTGCCGCGGCCTTCGCCGCCCGGGAGGCCGAGGAGAAGCGCAAGGCCGAGGAAGCCGCAAAGAAGGCTGCCGAGGACAAGAAAAAGGCTGAAGAGGCCAAGGCCGCGGGCAAGCCCGCCGCCCCCGCCGCGGCCGGCAAGCCCGAGGAGAAAAAGCCCGCGCAGCCTGCCAAGCAGCCCGCCAAGCCCGCGGAGCCCCAGCGCAAGCGGGAACGCCGGGTGGTGGACACCTCCGCCGTGCAGGTCAACGCGGATCGCTTTGACGACCGGGTGGACACCCTGATCTCCGAGCGGGATCAGAACCGCTCCGGCGGCAAGCAGAAGATCGGCGGCAAGAACAAGAAGCAGCAGCAGGTCCAGAAGGGGGCCAAGTCCAAGGAGGACGAGCGCAAGCGTATGACCAGGCTCCGCCTGGAGGTCATCAAGAAGACCCCTCTGGTAGTGAAGATCCCCGACGAGATCACCGTGGGCGAGCTGGCTGTCCGGATGAAGAAGACCGCGGGCGAGCTCATCAAGTGCCTCATCAAGAACGGCGTTCTTGCCACCGTCAACCAGACCATCGACTTTGACACCGCCGAGTTCGTAGCCACCGAGCTGGGCTGCAAGGTGGAGCGGGAGGTCGTTCTGACCATCGAGGATAAGCTCTTCGACGATCACGAGGACACCGCAGACGAGCTGGTCACCCGTCCCCCCGTGGTGGTGGTCATGGGCCACGTAGACCACGGCAAAACCAGTCTGCTGGACGCTGTCCGGAAGACCAACGTGGTGGCAGGCGAGGCCGGCGGCATCACCCAGCACATCGGCGCCTACACCGTCAGGATCAACGACAACCTGATTACCTTCCTGGACACCCCGGGTCACGCGGCCTTCACCTCCATGCGTGCCCGCGGCGCCATGTGTACCGACGTAGCCATCCTGGTGGTGGCCGCCGACGACGGCATCATGCCCCAGACCATTGAGGCCATCAACCACGCCAAGGCCGCCAACATTCCCATCATTGTGGCGGTAAACAAAATGGATAAGCCCGGCGCCAATCCGGACCGCATCCTGACCCAGCTCACCGAGCATGATCTGGTTCCCTCCGAGTGGGGCGGCGAAACCGAAGTCTGCCGCATCTCCGCCAAGACCGGCATGGGCATTGACGAGCTGCTGGAAACCGTCATCCTCACCGCCGAGCTCCAGGATCTGAAGGCCAACCCCAACCGCGCCGCCAAGGGCACGGTCATCGAGGCCCGTCTGGACAAGACCCGGGGCCCCATCGCCACCCTGCTGGTCCAGAACGGCACTTTGAACCAGGGCGACACCATCATCGCCGGTACCGCCGTGGGCCACGTCCGCGTCATGACCGACGACAAGGGCAAGTCCATCAAGCACGCCGGTCCCTCCATCCCCGTGGAGATCACGGGTCTGGCCGAGGCTCCCGCCCCCGGCGACGCCTTCGAGGCTGTCTCCGACGAGCGCATGGCCCGCCAGCTGGTGGAGCAGCGGAAGCAGAAGGCCAAGGACGAGCTGGCAAAGCAGCAGTCCAAGGTCACCCTGGAAAACCTCTTCGACCAGATGAAGAAGGGCGAGATGAAGGAGCTGAACATTCTGGTCAAGGCCGACGTGCAGGGCTCCGCCGAAGCCGTCAAGGCCAACCTGATGAAGCTCAACAACGAGGAAGTGGCCGTTCGGGTCATCCACTCCGGCGTGGGCGCCATCAACGAGTCCGACATCCTGCTGGCCTCCACCGCCAACGCCATCATCGTGGGCTTCAACGTGCGGCCCGACGCCGCCGCCGCGGCCTCCGCCCAGCGTTCCAACGTGGACATCCGGCTCTACTCCGTCATCTACGAGTGCCTGGAAGAGATCGAGGCCGCCATGAAGGGCATGCTGGCGCCCAAGTATCGGGAGGCTGTCATCGGCCACGCCGAGGTTCGGGTTCTCTACAAGGTCAGCGCCATCGGCACCGTGGCCGGCTGCTACGTCAAGGACGGCAAGATCACCCGGGACTGCAAGGTCCGGGTCCTGCGGGACAACGTGGTCATCTACACCGGCGAGCTGGGCAGCCTGCAGCGCTTCAAGGACTCCGTCAAGGAGGTTCAGGCCAACTTTGAGTGCGGCATGGCCGTGGCCAAGTACAACGACCTCAAGGAAGGCGACATTTTCGAGTGCTTCGTAAT
>JAEEKA010000071.1 GCA_016282135.1 Oscillospiraceae bacterium | reverse complement strand
GCGTGGCCCGGGCAGTCGACGTGAGCGTAGTGACGCTTCTCGGTCTCGTACTCGACGTGAGCGGTGTTGATGGTGATGCCGCGCTCTCTCTCTTCGGGAGCCTTGTCGATGGAAGAATAGTCGGTGTACTCAGCGCCGCCCTTCATGGCCAGGTACTTGGTGATGGCCGCGGTCAGCGTGGTCTTGCCGTGGTCGATATGGCCGATGGTGCCGATATTGACATGGGGCTTAGTTCTGTTAAATTTCTGCTTTGCCATTGATTGATTTCCTCCTGTAAAAGTTGTGGATCAGTGACTTGCTCGAATTTTCAGTCAAAAGCATTTTACACTAAGTTGGCAGAAAATACAAGCATTATTTTTGAAAAAAGCAGGAAAAATTAAGGGTTTTTCAGGTGTGCGGCTCAAACTCTGCCGCGCTTGGACATGATGTCGTCCTGAATGCTCTTGGGCAGCTGGATATAATGGCTGGGCTCCATGGTGTAGGTGCCGCGGCCCTGGGTCCTGCTGCGGAGGTTGGTGGCGTAGCCGAACATCTCGCTCAGGGGCACGTTGGCGTCGATCTGAGAGACGCCGTTTCTGGGCTCCATGCCCAGAATATTGCCCCGGCGGGAGGTGATGTCGCCGATGACGTCGCCCATATAATCCTCGGGAACCATGACGGAGACCTTCATAATGGGCTCCAGAATCACGGGATTGGCCTTTTTGCAGGCTTCCTTGAATGCCATGGAGCCGGCGATCTTGAAGGCCAGCTCGGAGGAGTCCACCTCGTGGAAGGAGCCGTCGTAGAGGGTGACCTTTACGTCTACCACAGGGTAGCCAGCCAGCACACCGGCCTGCATAGCACCCTGAATACCCTGATCCACAGCGGGGATGAATTCCTTGGGAATCACACCGCCCACGATGGCGTTGACAAACTCATAGCCCTTGCCCGATTCATTGGGCTCGACCTTGATCTTGACATGGCCGTACTGGCCCTTGCCGCCGGACTGGCGCACGTAGCGCTCGTCCACGTCGGCAGTGCCCTGGATAGTCTCCTTGTAGGCAACCTGGGGCGCGCCCACGTTGGCCTCGACCTTGAACTCCCGCAGCAGACGGTCCACGATGATCTCCAGATGGAGCTCGCCCATACCGGCGATGATGGTCTGACCCGTTTCGTCGTCGGTGTAGGTCTTGAAGGTGGGGTCCTCTTCGGCCAGCTTCATCAGGGCAATGCCCAGCTTCTCCTGACCGGCCTTGGTCTTGGGTTCGATGGCCACGCGGATGACGGGCTCTGGGAATTCCATGGATTCGAGGATGATGGGGCTCTTCTCATCACAGAAGGTGTCACCGGTGGTGGTGCTCCGGACGGAGACCACGGCGGCAATGTCGCCGGAATAGACGGTGTCGATGTCCTCGCGGTGATTGGCGTGCATCTGCAGGATGCGTCCCAGGCGCTCCCGCTGGCCCTTGGTAGAGTTCAGCACCGTCTTACCCTTCTCGCAGGTTCCGGAGTAGACCCGGAAGAAGCACAGCTTCCCCACGAAGGGATCGGTGGCGATCTTAAAGGCCAGGGCGGAGAACGGCGCCTCGTCGGAAGCCGGGCGGAACTCTTCCGCGCCGGTCTTGGGATTGACGCCGGTAACGCCTTTTTTGTCCAGGGGCGAGGGCATATAGCGGACCACAGCGTCCAAAAGCTCCTGCACACCCTTGTTGCGATAGGACGTACCGCAGGTAACGGGAACCATGCGCACAGCAATGGTGCCCTTGCGGATCGCCCGGTGGATCATCTCCTCCGGGATCTCCTCTCCGGCGAGATAGCGCTCCATGATTTCGTCGTCCTCTTCGGAAACGGCATCCAGGAGCTTCTCCCGGTATTCCTCCGCCAGATCCATCAGATCGGCGGGGATTTCTTCCTCCCGTACGTCCTTGCCCAGTTCGTCGTAGAAGACGTTGGCCTTCATGCGAACCAGGTCGATGACGCCGGTGAAGTCGGCCTCAGCTCCGATGGGGAGCTGAATGGGAACGGCGCGACATTTCAGCCGGTCGTGCATCATCTTGAGGACATTGAAGAAGTCTGCGCCCGTGATGTCCATCTTGTTGATATAGACCATACGGGGCACGTTGTACTTATCGGCCTGGCGCCAGACCGTCTCGGTCTGGGGCTCGACGCCGCCCTTGGCGCACAGAACGGTGACAGCACCGTCCAGCACGCGGAGGCTGCGCTCCACCTCTACGGTGAAGTCCACATGCCCCGGGGTGTCGATGATATTGATGCGGCAGTCCTTCCAGAAACAGGTGGTGGCGGCGGAGGTAATGGTGATACCCCGCTCCTGCTCCTGCTCCATCCAGTCCATGGTGGCCGTGCCTTCGTGGGTCTCGCCCAGCTTGTAGGTCCGGCCGGTGTAGAACAGGATCCGCTCGGTGGTTGTGGTTTTACCGGCGTCAATATGCGCCATGATGCCGATATTTCGCGTATTCTCAAGAGAATATTGTCTCGGCATGGTATCGCTCCTTTTTGTGTTGGGGGAGAATTACCAACGGAAGTGGGAGAAAGCCTTGTTGGCTTCTGCCATCTTGTGGGTATCCTCGCGCTTCTTCACAGAGGCGCCGGTGTTGTTGCAGGCGTCCATGATCTCGCCGGCCAGGCGCTCTCTCATGGTCTTCTCACTGCGCTTGCGGGCATAGGTGGTGATCCACCGCAGACCCAGAGTCTGCCGACGGTCAGGCTTGACCTCCAGGGGGACCTGGTAGGTGGCGCCGCCCACGCGGCGGGACTTAACTTCCAGAGCGGGCATGATGTTTTCCATGGCCTGCTGGAAGGCTTCCAGACCGTTCTTGCCGGTCTTCTGCTCAACGAGCTCAAATGCGCCGTAAACGACCTTCTGGGCAACGCCCTTCTTGCCGTCGAGCATAATGCTGTTGACGAGCTTGGTAACCAGAACGGAATTGTAAATAGGATCCGGGAGAACTTCTCTCTTGGGAACATTACCTCTTCTGGGCACTTCGCTTCCCTCCTTCATATAATAATGATTTCATAGGTACTTCAAAGGAATCAGCGTCCTTTGTCGGTGCTTGCCAGTGAGGATACGGATCCCGGCGGCATCCATGGCGCGCCGCTGCGCGCTGCGGGAAGCCGGCATCTATATAAACTCATGGCAAGGTTCTGTCTTGCACACAAGACAAGATTGTCAAATTGTTGCGGAAGAATTACTTCTTGGCAGCGCCCTTGGCCTTGGGCTTCTTGGCGCCGTACTTGGAACGGGCCTGCATTCTGCCCTGAACACCCTGGGTATCCAGCGTGCCGCGGATGATGTGGTAACGAACGCCGGGGAGGTCCTTGACACGGCCGCCGCGAATGAGGACGACGGAGTGCTCCTGCAGGTTGTGGCCTTCGCCGGGGATGTAGGAAGAAACCTCATACCCGTTGGTCAGGCGAACACGGGCGATCTTACGCAGCGCGGGGTTCGGCTTCGTGGGGGTGGTGGTACGAACTGCGGTGCAGACGCCTCTCTTCTGGGGGGAGGACAGATCGGTAGTCCGGTTCTTCAGGGTGTTCATACCCTTCTGCAGAGCGGGAGCGG
>JAEEKA010000070.1 GCA_016282135.1 Oscillospiraceae bacterium | reverse complement strand
TGTGGTCGCCGATGATCTTGATGGAGTTCTTGTTGGCGCCGACGGTGCCGTCGCCGCCCAGACCCCAGAACTTGCACTCGATGGTGCCCTTGGCAGCGGTGGCGGGGACGTTCTTGCGCTCCTTCAGGGAGAGCTTGGTCACGTCGTCCACGATGCCGATGGTGAACTGGTGCTTGGGGTTGTCCTTCTTCAGCTCGTCGTAGACGGCGAAGACGGAGGCGGGAGGCGTATCCTTGGAGCCCAGACCGTAACGGCCGCCGATGACGGTGCGGTCGGTGATGCCGGCCTGCGCAAGCGCGGTGACGACGTCCATGTACAGAGGCTCACCCTGGGAGCCGGGCTCCTTGGTGCGGTCCAGGACGGCGATCTTCTTGGCGGTCTCGGGGATGGCGGCAATGAGCTTCTCGGGCACGAAGGGCCGGAACAGGCGGACCTTCACCAGGCCCACCTTCTGGCCGTGGGCGTTGAGGTAGTCGATGACTTCCTCAGCCACGTCGTTGATGGAGCCCATGGCGATGATGACGCGGTCAGCGTCGGGCGCGCCGTAGTAGTTGAACAGCTGGTAGTCGGTGCCGAGCTTCTTGTTGACCTTCTTCATGTAGGTCTCCACGATGGCGGGCAGCGCGTTGTAGTACTTGTTGCAGGCCTCGCGGTGCTGGAAGAAGATGTCGCCGTTCTCGTGAGAGCCGCGCATGGAGGGACGGTTGGGGTTCAGGCAGTGCTCCCGGAACTCCTCAACAGCCTTCATGTCGCACATGTCCTTCAGGTCCTTGTAGTCCCAGATGGCGATCTTCTGGATCTCGTGGGAGGTGCGGAAGCCGTCGAAGAAGTTGATGAAGGGAACGCGGCCCTTGATGGCGGCCAGATGGGCCACGGCGCTGAGGTCCATGACCTCCTGGGGATTGGTCTCGCAGAGCATGGCGAAACCGGTCTGACGGCAGGCGTAGACGTCGGAGTGATCGCCGAAGATGTTCAGCGCGTGGGTGGAAACGGTACGAGCGGACACGTGGAACACACCGGGAAGCAGCTCGCCCGCGATCTTGTACATGTTGGGGATCATGAGCAGCAGGCCCTGGGATGCGGTGTAGGTCGTGGTCAGCGCGCCCGCGGCCAGGGAGCCGTGAACGGTACCGGCCGCGCCGGCCTCAGACTGCATCTCTACGACCTTGACGCGGTTGCCGAAGATGTTCTCACGGCCCTGGGCGGACCACTGGTCCACGTAGTCGGCCATGGGGCTGGAAGGCGTGATGGGGTAGATGCCCGCGACTTCCGTGAAGGCGTAGCTGACGTGAGCGGCAGCGGTATTGCCGTCCATCGTCTTGAATTTTCTTTGCAAGGGAATTACCTCCTAATCAAAGGGGCGCAAGCCCCGTATTTTGACGTCTATATGATAACAGATTGGACGCGATTTGTAAATGGAAAAAGTGACTTTTTTCGGAGATTTTTGCGCTTGATAATTCTTTTATCATTTGCTATACTGACAAAAAACGGTGATCAATCGTTCAGGGGGAAGAGAAATGAAAAAATGTATGTTTTGCGGTGCGGAAAATCCAGATGACGTCTCAATCTGCAAGGAGTGCGGCGTTTCCTTTGAGTACTACGACCAGGACCATCCCGTCAATCCGGAGGAGCTGGAGGTCCTTGAGAGCAACGAAAAGGAGTGGGAACAGGCAGAAAAGCGTCCCGACCGAACAGCGTGCGAAAAGACCCACCCTGCAATCAGAAAAAAACCGGGTGCGTTGGCTGCTTGCGCGCTTTTTGCGATCCTGCTGTGCCATCTCGGCGGTATGCGCGTGCTGAAAGAGTATTTGCTTCTGCACCTGGCCTGCCTGATCCCGGGCCTCATCGCGTTCATGAACGCCATTAATCTGAACTTTCTGGATACCAATGAGCGGCAGGAGCAGAAAGAGAATGCCGCAATCGTGCTGTGTGCCGTTGGAACAATCCTCGGCATCGTCCTGCTGCTGATAAAGACGCATTAGTTCCGGAACAGAAACAAACAGACCTCCCTCTGCGGACTGACAGCCGCGGGGGGAGGTTTCCGCATAAAAACGGTGGGAAGCCTGTTCACACAGAAAAAAGGCTTGATGTTTCGGTGATAATTTGATATACTGAACTGAAATCGAAAGGGGAGTATTACCCATGAAGCAGGATATTCTCGGCTTAAAGTTTGACAACGTGACCATGGAGGAGGCTCTGGCAATCGGCGAGGGCTTTCTAAGCGGCGATCACCCTGCCGTGGTGGTGACCCCCAACGCGGAAATCGGCTATGACGCCTCCGTGGACGATGAACTCCGCGCCCTGCTGAATCAGGCGGACCTGATGCTGCCCGACGGCGCCGGCGTGGTGCTGGCGGCCAAGCTGCGCAAGACGCCCCTCAAGGGAAAAGTCGCGGGCATCGACTTCGCCCGGAATATGCTGTCCGTGTTTGCCCGCCGGGGCACAAAGCTCTATCTGCTGGGCAGCAAGCCCGGCGTGGCGGAGCAGGCCGCGGAGAAGATGAAGGAAATCGCCCCGGGGCTGGTGATCTGCGGCACGGCGGACGGCTATTTCAAGGACGAGGCTCCGGTGATCGAAAAAATCAACGCCTCCGGCGCGGAGGCCCTGTTTGTCTGCCTTGGCGCCCCGAAGCAGGAAAAGTTTATGTTCGCTCACCGGGAGGAGCTGCCCGCCGTGCGGCTGATGGCCGGTCTCGGCGGCAGCCTGGACGGCTTTGCCGGCAACGTCAAGCGGGCCCCGGACTGGATGATCAAATGCCAGCTGGAATGGTTCTACCGACTCTGCAAGGAGCCCAAGCGAATCGGCCGGATGATGCGGCTGCCCAAGTATGTTTTTAAGGCAGCAGGCACCAGGCGATAGGCAATAGGAGAACGAATTTATGGGTAAACTGATTGTGTTCGAAGGGACTGACGGATCCGGAAAGTCTACCCAGTTCCGGCTGCTCACCCAGCGGCTGGAGCGGGAAAACAGCGAATTCCGTACCATTGTCTTTCCACGGTATTCCGAGCCCTCCTCGGCCCTGATCCGGATGTATCTGGGCGGGGAATTCGGCGCAAAGCCGGAGGATGTAAACGCCTGCGCTGCCTCCACCTTCTACGCGGTGGACCGCTACGCCTCCTTCCGTCAGGACTGGGGGGAGTACTATTCCAAGGGCGGACTGGTGCTCTCGGACCGCTATACCACCTCCAACGCCGTCCACCAGGGAGCCAAGGTTCCGGACGCGGGGCGCCCGGAGTTCTTCCGCTGGCTCTATGACCTGGAATTTGTCCGCCTGGGCCTGCCCCAGCCGGACCTGGTGGTTTACCTGGATATGCCCACGGAGCTGAGCGACAGCCTTATGCGCAAGCGGGAATCCGATACCCACACCCATGCGGACATCCACGAAAAGGATCTGGCCTATCTGCGTCTTTGCCGGAAGACCGGCCTGGAGGCCGCGGCCTGCTACGGCTGGACCGTAGTTTCCTGTGCCAGGGACGGGCGGGTACGTCCGCCGGAAGAGATCCATGAGGAGATTTACCGGCTGGTCCAACGCAATCTTGACCATGAACGATGAACGATAAGGAGGCGTCCCCAATGGTATATATTCTTCTTGGAAACGGCTTTGAGGAGATTGAGGCCCTGACGCCCTGCGACCTGCTGCGGCGGGCGGGGCTGGAGGTGGCCCTGGCGGGGGTGAACGGGATCGAGATCGTGGGCTCCCACAAGATTGCCGTCCGGGCGGATCTGCCCCTGGACGCGGTGCACGTGGAGAACATGGATATGCTGATCCTCCCCGGCGGGCTCCGGGGCGTCCAGTCTATTCTGGATTGCCGGGCTGCCCTGGAGCTGGTAAAGCGGGCCTGGGAGGCGGGGAAGTTTGTCTGCGCCATCTGCGCCGCGCCGACTATTCTGGCGAAGCTGGGGATTATCGGGGATGCCCCGGCGGTCTGCTATCCCGGCAAGGAGCCGGAGATGGGGGCGGCGGAGATTCGGGACGCCAACGTGGTGCGGCATGACAGACTGATTACCGCCCGGGCGGCCGGCGCCTCCGTGGACTTTGCCCTGGCGCTGATCGAGGCTCTGAAGGGGGCCGAGGAGGCCCGGCGGATTGCCAAACAGATTGTTTACTTGGGAGGGAACAGCCTTGCCGAATGATCCAAAGAAAAAGGAGTTGGAGGCGACCCAGACCTTTACCCCGGATTTTGGCAGCGCCTTCGACGATTACGGAGAGTACCGGGAGCCCACAGCCGAGCCCCCGGTTCGGGCGCTTTATCGGCAGCGGCACCTGAAGCGTCTTCGCTTCCCGCGTTTGGCCTGGATCGCCCTCTTTGCCGCCATTGCGGTGGGGCTGGGGACGCTCGCAGCCAAATGGGGCTGGAAATGGGCGGACGACGTGCTGGCCCTGACCCGGCCCGATGAAAACGTAGAGATTATCATCAACGAGAACGACGACCTGGACGACATTGCCGCCACCCTCAAGGAGGCGGGAGCCATCGAGTACGAGTGGCTGTTCAAGCTCTACTGCAAGTTCAGCGGCTCCGAGAATTATTTTGACCCCGGCGTCTACACCATCAACCTCACCTACGACTATCACGCCCTGGTGAACAATCTCATGGCCAGCGCCGGCTCCCGGGAGACGGTCACGCTGATGATCATCGAGGGCTCCGACAGCTTTGAAATCTTTGACTTGTTGGAGAAAAACGGCGTCTGTTCCCGGGAAAAGCTGGAAGAGGCCGCGGCGAACTACGAGTTTGACTATGACTTCCTGCAAAAGATTCCCTATGGCGCCTCCAACCGCCTGGAGGGCTACCTCTTCCCGGATACCTACGAATTCTACCTCATGGACGAGCCCCAGAAGGTGCTGAACCGTCTGCTCCGGAACTTTGAGGCCCGTCTGGGCGAGGACGACCTGGCGGCCATTCAGGAGAGCGGCTATACCATGCGTCAGATTCTGACCATGGCAGCCATTGTGGAAGGCGAGGCGGCCAACGATGAGGAGCGGCCCAAGGTGGCTTCCGTCATGTTCAACCGCTTGAACAACTGGGAGAACCCCCTGCTGGGCATGGACTCCACCATCTACTACGGAGCCAAGCTCATGGGCACCACCTTCTCCACGGAGCTGGACAGCCCATACAACACCTATCTGCACCCTGGCCTGCCCGCAGGCCCCATCTGCAATCCCGGCCTGAACTCCATCCGGGCCGTGCTTCACCCGGACGATACGGAGTACTACTACTTTGCCACCGGCATTGACGGAGTCAACCACTTCTTCACCAATGCCGACGATTTCAACGCCTTCATCAATTCAGATCAGTTCCAGCCGATCTTGCCGGGTTAGGCGATCGGCAAAGGGAGAAATTGACAGCTTCTCACATGAAAAAGATAGAATTGCTCTCCCCCGCGGGAGATATGGAAAAACTGAACATGGCGGTGCGCTGCGGCGCCGACGCGGTCTATCTGGCGGGGACCAGCTTCGGAATGCGCTCCTTTGCCGGGAACTTCACCCCGGAGGAGCTGCCGGCGGCGGTGAAGCTGGCCCATGACCACGGGGTCCGGGTCCACGTGACCGTCAACACCATGGCCCGGGGCCCGGAGCTGGAACGGCTGCCCGCCCACCTGGAGCTGCTGAACGACTGCGGCGCGGACGCCCTGATCGTGGCGGACCTGGGGGCCTTCCGCATGGCGCAGAAATACGCCCCCAGATGCGAGCTCCACGTTTCCACCCAGGTTTCCGTTGCCAACCACGCCTCCGCTTCCGCCTGGCACGAGCTGGGCGCCAAACGGGTGGTCCTGGCCCGGGAGCTGTCTTTGGAGGAAATCGCGGAGATTCGGGCCAAGACGCCGTCCTCCCTGGAGATCGAGGTATTCGCCCACGGAGCCATGTGCGTCTCCTACTCCGGCCGCTGCCTGCTCTCCAACTACATGACGGGCCGGGATTCCAACCGGGGCGCCTGCGCCCAGCCCTGCCGTTACCAGTATTACCTGATGGAGGAGAAGCGGCCCGGGGAGTATTTCCCTGTGTTTGAGGACGAGAAGGGCACCTACATCATGAACTCCCGGGATATGTGCATGATCGACCACCTGGACGATTTGGCCCGGGTGGGGGTGGACTGCATCAAGATTGAGGGACGGGCAAAATCCGCCTACTATGCCGCCATTGTGACGGGAGCCTACCGGCACGTCCTGGACGACCTGGCCGCCGGGCGGCCCGTGGACCCGGTCTGGCGGGATGAGGTGGAGAAGGTCTCCCATCGCCACTATTCCACCGGTTTCTTTTACGGCGAGCCCGGCCAGTACTACGAAGACTCCCGCTACATCCGGGAATACCAGGTGGTGGCCATTGTCACGGACTGTGATGAATCCGGTCTTGCGACGCTGAGTCTGCGCAACAAGTTCTGCGCCGGTGACGAAATCGAGGCGGTGGGTCCCGATCTGCGGCCCTTTGCCTTTACCGCCGGAACCTTTACCACGCCGGAAGGGGAGGCGCTTTCGGAGGTTCGCACCCCCCAGATGCGCTTTTCCATGCGCTTTCCCCGGCAGGTTCCTCCCTGGACCATCCTCCGCCACCGGGTAGATCTCTCCGCCAAGTGACACAATCGGTCGGTTTCCTTTGGGAAACGGCCGATTTTTTATAAAAAAGGAGTATTTTTGTATTTCTCTCCTTGCCTTTATGCCGCAAATGTTGTAGAATGTACGATGCTAAATATTTACTGCTTATGGAGGAAACAGAGCATGGAAAAACGAGTCTTGAACGGCATGCAGCCCGAACGGGTCCTGTACTACTTTGAGGAGATCTGCAAGGTCCCCCATGGCTCCCGGAATACGAAGCAGATCAGCGATTATCTGGTCTGCTTTGCCAGAGAGCACGGCCTGCGCTGGGTGCAGGACGAAGTGAACAACGTGGTCATTTACAAGGACGGAACCCCGGGCTATGAGCATCATCCCGCGGTAATTCTCCAGGGCCACATGGACATGGTGGCGGAGAAGACCAAGGATAGCCCCATCGACTTCAATAAGGATCCTCTGGATCTGCGCACAGACGGGGAGTATATCTGGGCCGAAGGCACCACCCTGGGCGGCGACGACGGCATTGCCGTGGCCTACGCTCTGGCCATTCTGGAAGCGGAGGACATCCCCCATCCGCCCCTGGAGTGCGTCTTCACTGTGGACGAGGAGATCGGCATGGAAGGTGCTGCCGCTCTGGATCCCGCCCTGCTCCGGGGCCGGGTCTTCATCAACTGCGATTCCGAGAACGAGGGCATCCTGACCGTGAGCTGCGCCGGCGGCGCCCGCTCCGATCTGGTTCTGCCTGTTTCCATCGAGAAGGCCGAGGGCAAGGGCATCCACCTCTATGTGGACGGCCTCACCGGCGGCCATTCCGGTGCGGAGGTCCACAAGGGTCGGGCCAATTCCAACAAGGTCATGGGCGAGCTGCTGGCGAAGCTGCTGAAGCTGACCCCCTACCGCCTGGTCTACGTCCGGGGCGGCCAGAAGGACAACGCCATTCCCCGCTACACCATGGCCAAAATCATCGTAGCCGAGAACCTGCTGGACGAGACGATTGCCCACATCGAGCGGCTGGCGGACGAGCTTTTGAAGGCCATGCCCGCCGAGGAGACTCGGGCCAAGATCACCTACGAGGTCTGCGTCTGCCGGGGCAGAGCCATGAGCGTCCTTTCCACCCGGAAGACCGTGGGCCTGCTGAACGAGCTGCCCAACGGCGTCAAGGCCTGGAGCAAGGACATCGAGGGCTTGGTCCAGACCTCTTTGAACCTGGGCATCCTGAAAACCGAGGACGAGAAGGTTTCCCTGTCCTTCTCCGTCCGGTCCTCCGTCAACGACGAGAAGACGGCTCTGACGGAGGAGCTCAGAGCCATCGCCGCCAAATACGGCGCGGAATACAGCCAGCACGGGGATTATCCCGCCTGGGAGTATCGCAAGGATTCTCCCCTTCGGGATCTGATGGTTCGGGCCTTTGAGGAGCTCTACGGCCGGAAGCCGGTGGTGGAGGCCATTCACGCGGGCCTGGAGTGCGGCCTCTTCTCCGGGAAGCTGCCCGGCCTGGACTGCGTCTCCTTCGGTCCTGACATGCAGGACATCCATACCACCCGGGAGCGGCTGAACATCGCCTCCACTGCCCGGACCTGGAAGTATTTGCTGGCTGTTCTGGAGCGTCTGTAATTTATGCTTTCCAATCGCTATTTCGGCGATCGCCGGTTTTACCGGACTGCCCTCACCGTGGCCCTGCCCATCATGATCCAAAACGGCATCACCAACTTTGTGGGTATGCTGGACAACATCATGGTGGGCCGGGTGGGGACGGTGCAGATGACCGGCGTTTCCATTGCCAATACTTTGCTCTTTGTCTTTACCCTTGCCATTTTCGGTGCGGTTTCCGGCGCGGGAATCTTCGGCGCCCAGTTCTACGGAAAGGGAGATATGGAGGGCGTGCGCCACGCCTTCCGCTTCAAGCTTCTGGAGTGCGCCGGGATTCTGGCGCTGGGGGTCTGCGTCTATCTTGTGTTTGGCAGAGACCTGATGGTGCTCTATCTCAAGGGTGAGGGAGAGCAGACCAATATCGACCAGAGCCTGCGCTACGGTCTGAGCTACCTGCGGATCATGCTGCTGGGGCTGCCTCCCTTTGCCGTGGCGATGTGCTACGCCGGCACCCTTCGGGAGACCGGCCTGACCGTCCCGCCCATGATCGCCGGTCTGGCGGCTGTGGGCGTGAACTTCGTCTGCAACTGGCTGCTGATTTTCGGCAAGCTGGGCCTGCCGGAGCTGGGCTCCGACGGCGCCGCTATCGCCACGGTGATTTCCCGCTACGTGGAGGCGGCCATTGTGATCTTTTGGTCCCACCGGCATACGAAAAAGGCGCCCTATTTCCAGGGCGTCTGGCGCAGCATGCGCATTCCCCGCCGCCTGGCGGGGCAGATTGCCCGCCGGGGAGCGCCGCTGATCCTGAACGAGACCCTATGGGCTCTGGGGCAGGCGCTGCTTCTGCAGTGCTATTCTCTGCGGTCCTTCGTGGTGGTGTCTTCCGTGAACATTGCCTCCACCCTGGGCAACGTCTGCAACGTGGCCTTTATGGCCATGGGCGCCTCCATCGGCATTCTGGTGGGTCAGCTTCTGGGAGCGGGAAAGACGGAAGAGGCCAAGGATACAGACCGCAAGCTGATCGTATTCACCGAGCTGACCTGCCTGGTCTTCGGCGGGATTATGGCGGCGGTCTCCGGGGTCTTCCCCCATATCTACAAAACCGAGGCGGAGATCCGGGCCCTTGCCTCCCAATTTATCCTGATCAACGCGGCCCTGATGCCCATTCACGCCTATGCCAACGCCGCCTATTTTACCCTCCGCTCCGGCGGCAAGACCTTTGTGACCTTTCTCTTTGACTCCGTATTCTCCTGTGTGGTGGTGGCTCCGGCGGCGTACGTACTCTCCCGGTTCACCGCCGTCCCCATCGTCTGGCTCTTCCTCTGCTGTCAGAGCCTGGAGCTGATCAAATGCTTTGTGGGCTACGGGATGATCCGGAGCGGGGTATGGATTCAAAATATCGTAAAGGAAGAATTCTGATATGCAGACCAAGGACTTTCAGAAGCGCTCCCTGCTGGGGATCTTTTTGAGCTATTTCAAGCCGCACCGGCGGCTGTTCCTGCTGGATATGACCTGCGCCTTTACGGTCTCCGTCATTGATCTGGCCTTCCCGCTGGTTACCCGCAGCGCCCTCTACCAACTGCTGCCGGACAAAAAATACGAGACCTTCTTCCTGATCATGGGGGTCATGGTGGTGTGCTACGTGCTGCGCTCCCTTTTGCAGTTCGTGATTGCCTACTGGGGTCACACCTTCGGCATCCGGGTGGAGGCGGATATCCGCCGGGACTTGTTCAGCCATCTGCAGGGGCTCAGCTTCAGCTATTACGACAACAACCGCACCGGTCAGCTGATGAGCCGTCTGACCTCGGATCTGTTTGAGATTACGGAGCTGGCCCACCACGGCCCGGAGGATCTGTTCACCTCCGTGCTGACGGTGATCGGCGCCATCATCATTATGTTTACGGTTCAGTGGAAGCTGGCCCTGGTGGTCTGCCTGATGTTCCCGGTGTGCATGTCGGTGATTATCCTGCGCCGCCGGAAGATGGGCAAGGTCTCCAAGATGGTAAAGCAGCGCACTGCCGGCATCAACGCGGACATCGAGTCCTCTCTGTCCGGCTTCCGGACCTCCAAGGCCTTCGCCAACGAGCAGACGGAATATGAGAAGTTCCTCCACTCCAACGAGCGCTTCAAGACCTCCAAGCGGGAGTTCCACAAGGAGATGGGCGTGTTCCACGCCACCATGGAGTTCTTTACCTCCATCCTCAACGTGGTGGTCATTGCCCTGGGCGGCTGGCTCATCATGAAGGACCAGATGGACTATCGGGACATCATCACCTTCTCTCTCTACATCGGCACCTTTGTCAACCCCATCCGGAAGATGGCGGCCCTGTCTGAAATGCTGGCCAACGGCTTCGCGGGCCTGCACCGCTTCGCGGAGATCATGCGCACGGAGCCCACGGTACAGGACGCTCCCGACGCCCGGGAGCTGACCCAGGTTCGGGGCGCCCTCAAGCTGGATCATGTGAATTTCTCCTACAAGGAGGAGCTGCCGGTGCTCCGGGACGTGAGCCTGGACATTCCCGCTGGGGAAACCGTGGCGGTTGTGGGTCCCTCCGGCGGCGGCAAGACCACCCTCTGCCAGTTGATTCCCCGGTTCTATGAGGCCACGGGCGGCGCCATCTCCGTGGACGGTATCGATATTCGAAAGGTCACCCAGCGTTCCCTGCGCTCCAACATCGGCATCGTCCAGCAGGATGTGTTCCTCTTCGCCGATACGGTGCTGGAGAATATTCGCTACGGCAGACCCGGCGCCTCCTTTGACGACGTGGTAGAGGCTGCCAAGCGGGCGGAGATCTACGACGACATCATGCAGATGCCGGACGGCTTCGATACCTATGTGGGCGAGCGGGGCACCCTGCTCTCCGGCGGTCAGAAGCAGAGAATCTCCATTGCAAGAATCTTCCTGAAGAACCCGCCCATCCTGATCCTGGACGAGGCCACCTCCGCCCTGGACAGCATCACTGAGGCCAAGATACAGAAGGCCTTCGACGAGCTGGCAAAGGGCAGGACCACCCTGATCATCGCCCACCGTCTGTCCACCATCCACGCAGCCAATCGGGTGATTGTAGTGGCCGACGGCGTGATCCGGGAGCAGGGGACCCGGGAGGAGCTCCTGGCCCGGGAGGGCGTGTTCGCCCAGCTCTACCGCACCCAAAACCTGGTGGAAGGCCGATTTTGAAGAAAGTGTGCAGGGACCCGGTTCCAAAATAAAACGATTGCTTTTTCCGGGGAACCCTGTTATAATACACTAGATTATATGTATATGAGAAATATCACATGAAAATATAAGTATTATTTCGGAGGTCCTCATGCAACAGGCCATCTATCAGTTTCAGATCAAGAGCCGTCCGCTTTCCTGCAAAGCGTTCGGAAACGGCAACATCAACTACACCTTTCTGATTACCACCGACGACGGCTCCCAGTATATTCTGCAGCGAATCAACACCCACGTGTTCAAAAAGCCCGTTCAACTGATGGAGAACGTGATTGCCGTCACCGAGCACATCCGGGGCAAGGTGGACGATCCCAACAAGGTGCTGCATTTTGTCCCCGCCCTGGACGGGAAATTCTACTACCGGGACGAGCGGCGTCACTACTGGCGCTGCTACGAATTCGTAGGAGGCTTCTGCCTGGAAGCCCCGGAGACTGACGCGGACTTCTATGAAAGCGCCGTGGCCTTCGGCCGGTTCCAGGAGCAGCTGGCGGATTTCCCGGCGGCCTCTCTGCACGAGACCATCCCCAATTTCCACAACACCCCGGACCGTTACCGCCAGCTCCACATCGCCATGGACGAGGATGCCTGCGACCGGCTCCAGTACGTCCAGCGGGAGGTGGATTTCCTGCTGGAGCGGGAGCAGGAGGCCGGCACCATCCAGCGGATGCTGGAGAGCGGAGAGATCCCCCTGCGGGTCACCCACAACGACACCAAGCTCAACAACGTGCTGCTGGACCTTCACACCCGGAAGGCCCTCTGCGTGCTGGATCTGGATACGGTTATGCCCGGCTCCAGCCTGTTCGATTTCGGAGACTCTATCCGCTTTGGCGCGGCCACCGCGCCGGAGGACGTGCAGGAGCTCAGCCGCATGACTATGGATCTGCACCGGTTTGAGGTCTATACCAAGGGCTATCTGGACGGCTGCCATTCCCTGACCAAGCGGGAGATCGCGCTGCTGCCCCTGGGGGCCAAGACCATCACCCTGGAGCTTGCAGCCCGCTTCCTGACGGACTATCTGGAATCCGACCACTACTTCAAAACCCAGTACCCCGACCACAACCTGGTCCGTACCCGGGCCCAGCTTCGGCTGGTGCAGGACATGGAGGCCAAGTGGGATCAGATGCAGCAGATTGTAGAAAGCTATATGGAGAGGTAAACGATGCGGTATCTTGGAATTGACTTTGCTGTGAAGAACATGCCCGAGCTGGACCCCGGCTTTATCCCCCTGGGGCCCTGGATGCGGGCCTATCTGGAGGGGGCTTCCAAGCCCATTTCCATCGCCGTGGAACGGGACAAGGGCAAGATCACCGTCCGCCACGGAAAAATCTACGGCACCGAGGAGATGGCCGAGGCCGACTATCGCTTCGTGGAGCGCTACGTGAAATTCCTGCTCTGGTCCATTGGCGGCTTCCGGGTCTATATCCTTGGGGCGGATGGAATCGCCAATCGACTGGCGAGGGAATACGTCTATTTTGAAAACGGCGAAGGCCAGAACGGCAAGCGCTGGTTCGACGTGCAGTTTATGTCCGACGTCTTTGAAAACGGCTTCGAGATCGTGACCTGCGCCGACGCCGCGCAGTTCCCAAAGGAAAACGACGCCTCCGTCTCCGTGGGCGGCCACATGGAGGGCTGCCGCATCGGCTTCGACGCCGGCGGCTCCGACCGGAAGGTCTCCGCAGTCATCGACGGAAAGACCGTCTACTCCGAAGAGGTGGTCTGGCATCCCAAGACCCAGGCCGATCCCCAGTATCATTACGACGAAATCCTCAAGGCGTTCCAGACCGCCGCGTCCAAGATGCCCCGGGTGGACGGCATCGGCGTTTCCTCCGCCGGTGTGTTCATCGGTAACGCCCCCATGGTGAGCTCTCTGTTCATCAAGGTGCCCCGGGAAAAGGAGATCCGCAAGCTGGTCCATACCGTCTTTGACCGGGCCGCCGCCCAGATCGGCGACGGGAAGGTGCCCATTGTGGTTGCCAACGACGGCGACGTGACCGCCCTGGCAGGCGCCATGGGGCTTGGAGCCACTGCCGTTATGGGCATGGCCATGGGCACCAGCGAGGCAGTCGGCTACGTGGACAAAAAGGGAAATATCCTGGGCTGGTTCAATGAGCTGGCTTTCGCGCCGGTGGATCTGTCCGAGCAGGCGATGATGGACGAGTGGTCCTACGACATCGGCGTGGGCTGCAAGTACTTCTCCCAGGACGCCGTGATCAAGCTGGCCCCCGCTGCGGGGATCGAACTGGACGAGAGCCTGACTCCCGCCGAAAAGCTGAAGGTCGTCCAGGGCCTTATGGAGCGGGACGACCCCAGAGCCGTGAAGATTTACGAATCCATCGGCGTCTATCTGGGCCACACCATGCAGCTGTATTCCATGTTCTACGACGTAGAGCACATGATCGTCCTGGGCCGGGTCATGTCCGGCAAGGGCGGAGACACCATCCTGGCGGAATGCAAGCGGGTCATGGCGGAGGAATACCCCGCCCTGGCCGGGAAGATGGCGGTCATGCTGCCGGACGAAAAGACCCGGAGAGTCGGACAGGCGGTTGCGGCCGCTTCGCTGCCGGAAGTGTAGTCACCAGTCATTAGTCACCAGTCACCAGTCACTAGTGACTAGTCACTCGTCACTAGTGACTAGTCACTCAACAAGTCCGGAGGTTCTGATGAACTACAAAAACGCTTACATTTTTACCGAAGATTTCAAATTCGTCTCCGGCGGGTTCTCCGTCGAGGACGGGAAATTCTGCGACGTGCTGATCGAGAAGGAGGACGCCGTAGACCTGGGGGGAGCTTATGTGATCCCCGGGCTCATCGACGTCCACAACCACGGCAACTCCAACGCCGACTTCTCCGACGGCTCCTATGCGGGTGACGTGACCATGGCCCGCTATCTGGCGGGCGTCGGCGTGACGAGCTTTGCCCCTGCTACCATGACCCTGCCCTACGAGGTCATTGCCAAGGCGCTGGAGGCCGGGCTCCGGCTGAAAAAGAATCCGGAGGCGGGCTGCGCCCGGCTGCTGGGCGTCCAGATGGAGGGGCCCTTCTTCTCCGAGAAGAAAAAGGGCGCCCAGAACGGAGAATATCTCCGGCTGCCGGATTTCGAGGCCTTCCGCAGGCTCTATGAGGACAGCGAGGGCCTGATTTCCATCGTGGATTTGGCTCCGGAGCTGGAGGGCTCCGTGGAGTTCGTGGAGCGGGCCAAGGCGCTTTGTACCGTGTCCATCGCCCATACGGATTCCGATTACGAGCACGCCAAGGCGGCCATTGACGCCGGTGTGACCCATTTGACCCACCTGTACAACGCCATGCCCCCCATTCACCACCGGAAGCCCGGCGTCATCGGCGCGGCTTCTGAAAACGAGGCCGTCTCCGCGGAGCTGATCTGCGACGGCATTCACGTCCATCCCGCCTCTGTCCGCATGGCCTTCAGGCTCTTCGGGGCGGAGCGGATGGTTTTGATCTCCGACGCCCTGCGCTGCTGCGGGATGCCGGACGGGGAATACGAGCTGGGGGGCCAGCAGGTTTTCCTGGCGGAGAACGTGGCTCGCTTGGCCGACGGCACCATCGCCGGCTCTGCCACCAACCTCTTCGACTGTATGCGCAACGCGGTCCGCTTCGGCATCCCCAAGGAGGACGCCATCCGGGCGGCCACCTGGAATCCCGCCCGGCAGATTCATGCCCTGGACCGGGTGGGCTCCATTGCCAACGGCAAGCTGGCCGATTTTGTGGTCTGCGACGCCGATTTGAACCGCAAGACCGTCTGGCTGGGCGGGAAGCAAATCTGAAATGGAACGGGACCGGCCACAGGCGGTTCCGTCTGAATGAATAACTGTTTGGAGGGATCAACATGAAACGTTTTTTTGCTTTTACACTGATTTTCGCCCTGCTGCTGGGGCTCTGCGCCTGCGGCGGCGACCCCGCCGAAACGACAAAGTCAACCGCCGACTCAAAGCCTGTCGTTGATTCAAACGCCGGTTCCAAATCCGCCCAAGGTAAGGATAATCAGTCCAATCAGGCCACCAGAGAGCGCACCGAGGAGAACGGCTTCCAGAACGGCGTTCTGCGGGTCTACTCCCTGAAGGGCCCCACTTCCATGGGCATTGCCACCATGCTGCGGGACAGCGAGGATGGCAAAACCAATAACCGCTACGTCTCCAACGTCTGCACCACTGCGGACGAGGTTACCGCCGCGCTGGTAAACGGCGAGGCCGACGCCGCTCTGCTGCCCGCCAACGCTGCAGCCGCTCTGTTCAACAAGGCCGGCGGCTTCTCCGTGGTGGCCGTCAACACCCTGGGCGTTCTCTACGTGGTGGAGAACGGCGATACCATCCATTCCGTCAAGGATCTGGAAGGGAAGACCGTATACCTGACCGGCAAGGGCACCACCCCGGAGTACGCGCTGCGGTATCTGCTGGCCGCCAACGGGAATGAGGACAAGGTCACCCTGGAATTCAAATCCGAGGCCCAGGAGGTTGTGACCGCCATGGGCGAGAATCTCGCCGCCATCGGTCTGCTGCCCCAGCCCTTTGTCACCGCCGCTGCCATGCAGAATGAACAGCTCCGCATTGCCCTGGATCTGACGGCGGAATGGAAGGACGTCTCCAAGGGCGGCTCTCTGGTCACCGGCGTCACGGTGGTCCGCAATGAGATCATCGAGAAGAATCCCGACATGGTCAGCGGTTTTGTCAAGGACTGCCTTCTCGGCGTGGACAACGTGAACCGGGATCCCGCGGCGGCCGCGGAGCTCATCGTGAACATGGGCATCGTCGCCAAGGCGCCCATTGCGGAAAAGGCCATTCCCTACTGCAACCTGGTCTGCATCACCGGCGGTGAAATGAAGACCCTGCTCTCCGGCTATCTGAAGACCCTGTATGATCAGAATCCCAAGGCCGTGGGCGAGAAGATGCCCGCCGACGAGTTCTACTACACGGGAGAATAAAGCATGAAGCCTGCCAAATCACCGCGCCGCTTTCTTCGGGGACTGCTTGTCACCCTGTTCTGGCTGGGGGTTTGGCAGGCTGTCTCTATGCTGGTGGCGAAACCCGTCATCTTTGCGTCTCCCATTGACACCCTGCGGGCGCTCTGGGCGCAGGTTCCCACCGCCGCCTACTGGAGCGCGGTTTTGGGCTCCCTGGGCAGGATCGCCCTGGGATTTTTCCTGGCCCTGATCCTGGGACTGCTTGTGGGGATTGCGGCCTTCCGCTTTTCCCTGCTTCGCACTCTGCTTTCCCCCCTGCTGACTATGATGAAGACGGTACCCGTGGCATCCTTTATCATTCTGATCCTGGTCTGGTTCGGCTCTTCCAGCCTGGCGGTGATCGTCGCCCTGCTGATTGTCTTCCCCCAGATCTATTTTGCCGCCCTTTCCGGTTTGGAAAGCACCAACCCGGAGCTTTTGGAGCTCTCCAGGGTGTTCCGGGTTCCGGCGGGGCGAACCGCCTGGCAGGTCTACCGACCCGCCCTGTGGCCCTATCTGATGGGCGCCTGCGCCTCCGCCCTGGGCATGAGCTGGAAGGCGGGCATCGCCGCGGAGGTCATCGGCACGCCCCTGCATTCCATCGGCGAACAGCTCTATCTGTCCAAGGTCTACATGGCCACGGCGGAGCTCTTCGCCTGGACGCTGACTGTGATCCTGCTTAGCACGGTGTTTGAAAAAGCCGTTCTGCGGCTGCTCAGAAGGGTGGGGAAGTGATGGATATTGCAATCAAAGACCTCTCCCACCGCTTCGGAGAAAAGGTCATTTTCCAGCATTACAATCTGACCCTGCAAAGGGGCGGCCTCTACGGGCTGACGGCTCCTTCCGGCCGGGGCAAAACCACCCTTTTGCGGATCCTGCTGGGCCTGCTGACTCCCGACGCCGGGACTGTGACCCAGGGGGTGCGATACTCCGCCGTCTTCCAGACGGACCGGCTTCTGCCGGGCCGGAGCGCGGTGGATCAGCTTCTTTTCGTCCGGGGAAACCGGAAAAATCGGGAGGAAGCCGCCCGTTTCCTGGCGGGCCTCCTGCCGGAAAACAGTTTGAACCAGTCTGTGGGGGAGCTCTCCGGCGGGATGCAGCGCCGGGTGGCCATCGCCCGAGCCCTGTGGGCCGACAGCGACTGCGTTCTTATGGACGAGCCCTTCACCGGCCTGGACGAGGCAACCCTTCACCAAACGGTTGATTTTATCTTAGCGAATCGGCAGGGGAGAACCCTGCTGCTCTCCACCCACCAAAAAGAGCTGTTGACGGACTATCCCTTTGCGTGGCTGACCCTCTGAGTGATTCCGGAAAATACAATCCCCCCGGCAAATCTGCGGATTTGCCGGGGGGATTTGCGCGAGGCGGACCGTCAGTCAATCAGCTCTCCTGCAAAGGGTTCCAGACTCCGGGCCAGGATCCCGTGGATCTGGGCGATGGCCACGCCGTAATTGACCATGGGAACGCCGGCCTTTTTCGCGACCTCCAGCCGATGCTGCATGGCGGCCTCATTGAGCATACAGCCGCCGCAGTGAATTACCAGGTCGAAGCCGGACAGATCCTCGGGGAACTCGCCCCCGGAGCTGAAGGAGAATTCCAGGGCCTTTCTGGTATAGCTCCGGACCCAGAGGGGGAGCTTCACCGTGCCGATATCGTTGCACTGGCGGTGGTGGGTGCAGCCCTCGGAGATCAGCACCCGGGCGCCGTCTTTCAGTTCGGAAAGAGCCCTGGCCCCGGCGGCCAGAGTGGCAAGCTGGCCTTTGTACCGGGCAAAGAGAATCGAAAAGGAGGTAAGGGGAACAGAAGCCGGGACCAGGGAGGAGACTTTTCCGAAGGCCTGGGAGTCGGTGACCACCAGGCGGGGCGGAGCTTTCAGATTGTTCAGGACGGCGGGGATTTCCTCCGCCTGGCAGCAGATGGGAACGCAGTGGAGGTCCAGCAGTTCCCGCAGGGTCTGCTGCTGGGGGAGGATCAGCCGCCCCTTGGGGGCGCTTTCGTCGATGGGGATCACCAAAATCACGGTGTCGCCGGGGGAGACCAGGTCAGCCAGAATGTATTTCGGCGCCTTGGCAGAGCGCCCCAGCTCCGCCAGCCGCTCTTTTAATTCCTTCACGCCCTGGCCGGTGAGGGCGGAGACGAGAATCGCGTCCCGTGGCGCACAGGTGTGCGCCGCTGCAGAACCCTGATCCCGGTCATTCTGCATGCCGCATTGATCCAGGTCCGCCTTGTTTGCGGCCAGGATTACCGGCAGCCGGCGCTCCTTCAGCTTTTCCAGCAGGGCTTCGTCCTCGGCGCTCATGCCCTCGGCGGCGTCGTAGACCAGCACCGCCACGTCGGTCTTGTTCAGGACCTCGTTGGTCTTTTCCACCCGCAGGGCGCCCAGCTCTCCCACGTCGTCGTAGCCCGGGGTGTCGATGATGACCACCGGCCCCAGGGGCAGAATCTCCATGGCCTTTTGTACCGGGTCCGTGGTGGTGCCCTTGACGGGGGAGACCACAGCCAGCTTTTGCCCTGTGACCGCGTTCACCAGGCTGGATTTGCCTGCGTTTCGCTTTCCGAAGAAGGCGATATGCAGCCGCTCAGCGGAGACAGTTTCGTTTAAACTCATGGTGTTCTCCTTGTTTCCGTAGGGACAAGCATTGCTTGTCCGCTGTTCAATGCCTGATCGCGGATCGGCGGACGAGCTATGCTCGTCCCTACGGTCCGTATGGCGATCAGAACCGGAAATCTCTGGCGTTGGAGGCCTTGATGGCCTCGATGTGCTCCGCGGCGATTTCCCGGACCTTGTCTCTGGGAATCTTCTTCAATTCCTCTTCCACCATCTTGAAGCCGATGGCCTTGGTCTCCTCGCTGGCGTAGTCCACCAGGTACTCGGTGAGGGTCATCAGGGCGTTGGGGTGGCAGCAGTTGAGAATCTGCCCGGACTTGCACAGGCTCATAAACCGGTCGCCGGTGCGGCCCTCCCGGTAGCAGGCGGTGCAGAAGGAGGGAATGTGGCCGTTCTCCATGAGCCAGCGCACCACTTCATCCAGGGAGCGCTGGTCCGAGACGTCAAACTGCTCCGTGTCGTGGGGCCGCTCCTCAGGGCTGTAGCCCGCGTAGCCTCCCACGGAGGTGCGGGAGCCGCCGCTGACCTGGCTGACGCCCAGACGCAGCAGCTTGGAACGGGTCTCTTCCGTTTCCCGGGTGGAAATGATGATGCCGGTGTAGGGCACCGCCAGACGGATGCAGGCGGTGATTTTGGCAAACATCTCGTCGGAGATGGAGTTGTTGAATTCCTCGGGGTTGATGTCATCCGCGGGCTTGACGCGGGGGACGGAGATGGTGTGGGGCCCCACGCCGTGAACGGCCTCCAGGTGCTCGGCGTGCATCAGAAGTCCCGCGAACTCATAGCGGTAGAGCTCCAGACCGAAGAGCACGCCCAGGCCCACGTCGTCAATGCCTGCCTCCATGGCCCGGTCATGGGCGGAGGTGTGGTAGTCATAGTCGTGCTTGGGGCCGGTGGGATGGAGCTTCAGGTAGCTCTCCTTGTGGTAGGTCTCCTGAAAGAGGATGTAGGTGCCGATGCCGGCCTCCTTCAGCCTGCGGTAGTTTTCCACGGTGGTGGCGGCGATATTGACGTTCACCCGGCGGATGTCGCCGTTTTTGTGGTGGACGCTGTAGATGGTCCTGATGCAGTCGAGGATGTACTCGATGGGGTTGTTCACCGGGTCCTCGCCGG
>JAEEKA010000069.1 GCA_016282135.1 Oscillospiraceae bacterium | reverse complement strand
GGGTCAGCAGATGCCGGACCGTCACGCCCGGGTAGGAAAGCCCGGGGAAATACTTCGTGATTTCGTCCTCCAGCCCCACAAGGCCCTTCCGAACCAGCAGCATAATGGCCGCAGCGGTGAACTGCTTGCTGACGGAGGCCAGGTCGAAGATGCTGTTCTCCTGCATGGGGAGCTTGTCCTCCGCGTCCCGGAAGCCGACGGCTCCCTTGGAAATGATCTCGCCGTGCTCCGCATAGAGCCAGGTGCCGTTGAAGAGCCCCTTCTCATGGGCCTCCCGAATCAGGTTCTCCATCATTGTCTTCTTTTTCATAATCATATTCTCCTTGTTGTATTGTATTTTTGCGGGCAAATTGCCCGCGCTACGGGTGCGGCGTTTCAACCGTCAGAGTATCTTTCAGTCGCTTCGTAGGGCGGCCTGACCTCAGGCCGCCGGCCCTCCGTTTTGCGGCATTTCCGGCGGCCAGAGGTCTGGCCGCCCTACGGGTGCATTTGGACGGCAGGTCGGCGGGCAGGGGTCTGCCCGCCCTACGGGCCGCGGGGGACAGGTCTCCCGGCCCGCCTTTGCCTTCCCCTTGAGGGGAAGGCTTTGGGTGGATGCCCCGTCCCGGCTTTGCCTTCCCCTTGAGGGGAAGGTGGCAGCGGGCGTCTCACGCAAGCCCGCTGACGGATGAGGTGGGGTCGGTTGCTGCTGTCGGTTCGGTCAAAAGCGGCAGTTGGTCGAGGCTCCCCCTCATCCGCCTCCTTCGGAGGCACCTTCCCCCCAGGGGGAAGGCTTTTTGGGGGCTCCCGTCCGGTTTCACCCAATCCACTCCGTCAGGTCCAGAACCGCGACCTCCTCATCCCCATCCATCTCCCCGTTGGGGACGAAGCCAAAGGAAACGTACAGCTTCTTTGCGACCTCGTTTTCTGGCTCGTAGGAGGTGCTCCACAGGGTTTCCTTTCCGTCCGGGAAACTCAGGACGTAGTCCAGCAGGAGCTTCAGGGCGTCCCGGCCGTAGCCGCGCTTCTGGTAGCGCTTGTCGATCATGAAGCGCCACAGCTCGTAGCTGTGCCGATAGACCTCCGGCATATCCTCATACTCCTCGGAGTTGTGGCCGATCATGGCAAAGCCAACGGGGGTTTCCCCGTCATAGATTCCAAAGGCCTGGGCAAACTCGCCCTCGGCATGGCAGTCATAGGCCTGAGCCAGGCTGATGGCGTTGGACGCCACGAAGTTTTCCTGCTCCTTGGTCACTCTTAAATCCATCAGCTCCCAGAAATTCTCCCTGGTGGCCTTCACCAGACGCAGATTTTGATTCTTGATTTTATAATTCTTGTTTATCATTGGTATTTCTCCCTTTTGTCGTTCACTTTACAGCTCCAAAATCGCCGGCATTTCCTCTCCGTCCTCGTAGTGCTCCGGGAGCTCCCGGAAGCCGAAGGATTGGTAGAGCTTTTTCGCCCGCTCGTTCGTGGGCTCATAGGACAGCCAGCAGTATTTCGCCGCCCCGGCGGGGAAGGTCCGGATAAACTCCAGGACCAGACGCATGGCTTCCCGCCCATAGCCGTTGCCCTGATACCGCTTATCAATCATAAAGCGCCAGATGAAATAGCTGTTGCGGAGGAACCATTCCGCGCTGGGTTCCTCACCGTCGTCCTCGCCCACGTCGTAGGTAACCATAATGAATCCCACCGGCTTTTTGTCCAGATAGATGCCGAAGGGAAATACCCGCTTTCCCTCGTCAATCATACGAATGCAGGCGTGAACAAGGCTGTCCTTATTGCTTGCCACAAAATCTCTCTGTTCCTTGTTCACGTGGAGATTGATGATGGCTTCAAAGTTATCCCAATTGACCTTTTCAAGATGAATCTGTTTCGTATCCATAAATATTTTCCTCCAATTATCTCTGTATTTCGCCCCGTTTGGGGTAAAAAAGGGTATAAAAATCCCGCAGCGAAGCAGCTCTCGAACGTGGCTGCATCCTGCGGTTCCCACCATTTGAAAGTTACTTTTTTGCGCGCACCAAAACAGAAGGGCAGCGCCCCTGGTGTTCGTATGCGCCTGTATTCAGTTATGCGGCGATGGCCTCCTGAAGAGAATTCCGTTTCATCTGCTTGCTCATTGGTTTTACTCCTTTCCGTCCCGGTTTCTCCGGGATATTCCTTGTGCATTGTATCACACGCAGCGGTGTGTGTCAACAGAAAGATATGGATTATGTGCAATTCCGTTGTCCCCCCTGTGACGGCCCTGAATCCAGCCCCGGCAGGCTTGATTTTTTATGGGTTCTGTCGTATAATATGATTGAAAGTTTGTGCATACGGAGGTTTGCTCTATGAATCAGCACTACGACGTTGTGATCATCGGCGGGGGCATCGGCGGGCTCATGGCTGCCTACGCCCTGCGGGAACGGGACCCGGCCCTCTCCATCGCCATTGCCGAGAAGGGCCGTATGGTGGAGCAGCGAAGCTGCCCCGCCGCCGGAGGACGGAAGTGCGTCTACTGCCCGGTCTGCTCCATCACCTCGGGCTTCGCCGGGGCGGGGGCCTTCTCTGACGGCAAATTCAACCTGGGCACCGCCTACGGCGGCACCCTGGGGGAGGAGCTGGGGGAGCGGCTGGCCATGGAATACATTGACCGGGTCAGCGCGGTGCTGGACCGCTTTACCCCGGCGGGCATTCAGATCAAAGAATACGGCTCCAACGAGGCGCTGAAGCTCAAATGCCTGCAAAACAACCTGCGGCTGCTGGACATGAACGTAAAGCACCTGGGCACCGACAACAATCTGCTCATCATGCAGAACCTGATCCGCTGGCTGGGCGAAAACCGGGTGGACCTGCTGCCCGGCACTGACGTCAGGGAGGTTCGGGCCATATCCGGCGGCTACGAGTTGCAAACCCCCAAGGGCGCTATGACCGCCGGGAAGGTGGTGGTGGCCACCGGCCGGAACGGGGCGGAGTTCGTGGGAGAGCTCTGCCGTCAGTTCGGCATCTCCGTCCACTCCAACGCCGTGGACATCGGCGTGCGGGTGGAGATGAAGGACGCCATCTGGCGGGAATTCTCCTCCCAGATCTACGAGCCCAAGATCCTCTGCCGCACCAAAACCTTTGAGGATCGCACCCGGATGTTCTGCTTCAACCAGGGCGGCATCGTCTCGGCGGAAAACAACGACGGCATCATCACCGCCAACGGCCACTCCTTCGCGGACCCGGCGAAGAAGACCGAAAACTGCAACTTTGCCATTCTCTCCTCCATCCACTTCACGGAGCCCTTCCACAACCCCACGGAGTACGCCAAGTCCTTCTCCAAAATGGCCAATCTGATCGGCCAGGGCAACGTGCTGGTGCAGCGCTTCGGGGACCTGATCCGGGGCCGCCGCACCAACGACCACCGGCTGGGCCAGAACACCGTGATCCCCACTTTGAAGGCCACGGCGGGCGACCTCTCCCTGGCCCTGCCCCACCGGATCCTCACCAACATCATCGAGACCATTCAGGCCCTGGACAAGGTGGCCCCCGGCACCGCCAACGACGACACCCTGCTCTACGGCCTGGAAAGCAAATACTACTCCCTCAAGCCCGAGCACGACCGGGATTTCCGCATCCACGACGGCATTTACCTGATCGGCGACGGCTCCGGAATCTGCCGCGGCCTGTCCCAATCCGGGGCCATGGGGCTCTACGTGGCGGACAGGATCAGTTGAGAGTTGAGAATTGAGAGTTGATTTGCAGTGCGGGCAAGCTGCCCGCCGCCGCTTCCCGTTCGCACCTGCCCGTAGGGACAAGCATTGCTTGTCCGCCACACGGATTCTTGTATTGTAACGGTGATGCCCATGAAAAAACTCCTTCCCCTCCTTATAATACTCCTGCTGCTTGCAGGCTGCGGGGAGATTCCGGAGCCCAAAACGGTAACGGTGACGCTGCCCGTGCCCACAGGTCCCACGGCTCCGCAGCTCTGGTCTTACTCCCCGCCGAAAAGCCAGTCTCCCTTTGATCTGATAAGCATCCGCCTCGCCCTGCATGCCGAACCCGACGGCCTCCTCTATATATCCGGCCCCGCCGGTACCGTGGCAGCCAAGCCCTTTGGGGAAAGCCTGTGCCTCGGCTCCGCCATTGGGGACGTAGACCGGGACGGCGAGGCAGAGCTGGTCTACATCTGCCCCCAGGAAGATTTTGAGCTGCTCTGCGTCTACGGTCTGGAAGATGGTTGGCCCGTGTGCAAGGGCTCCGCCGCGCTGAAGCCGGAGCCCCCCGGCCAATTCTTCCCTGTTGAAAGCAGTCTGGAGACGATCGACGGCAAGGTCGTCTACCACGCCTGCCTGGAACACTGGGTCGAGGAAAGCCAGGATTGGATCCCGGATTCCCGGTCCTCTCTCGCCGTCGTCCTGGAAGACGGCCAGCTTCGCCTGGAGGGCGCGGGGAAAACTGCGGGCATCAGCTGTACCGGCGTTCCGGGGGATTATTTCGGCGCCTCCTTCTCCGCGCTCTCCCAGCAGCTGGGGGAAAACGCCCTGCTGCGGAGCCGGTCCTGCCTGGTCTGGATGGAACACGAGAGCGGCGGCCGGGAGGACGCCGCGGCGGAGCTGATCCGCACCTGGGCCGTCCTCACAGACAACGGCGTAACCGTAACGGGGCTGCTCACCCTGGAGCAGCGGCCCGACGGCGGATTCACCGAGGCGGTGAATGGCTTCGAGCCCATCGCGCCGCTGTCCAATCCGGCCAATCTCGCAGCCTCTTCGGTGGAAAAGCTGGAGACCATGTTTGGACCCTGCCACTTTGACATGGGCGACGACGTGCCCATTCCCTGCTGGTTCACACGGAACTATAAGCTGCTCATCGTCAATTTTTCCAGCTATACCGTGGAGGTTCTGGATCTCAGAACCGGAGAAGCCGCCACCTATGAGTCGGATCTGTCCATTCTGGGGTCTCCCTGCCAACTGGGCGCCTCCTTTTCCAAGCTCTCCCGACAGGTAGGGGAAGACGCCGTTTTTTCGGGTTTGACCTGTCTGATCTGGCAGGGAGAAGCGCTTCCGAATCTCAGTTCCCGATCGCCGGAGGAGTTGCTGTCGGATCCTTCCCCCCGGATTCCCTTCGTCTGCGCTGCCCTGTCTGACGGCGGAGAAACAGTCACAGGGCTGATTACCTGGACCAGTCAGGGTGACGGCTCCTGGACCTGCGCTTCGGAGGGGATCGAGCCCATCGAGCCGGTGGACGACCCGTCGGCCCTGGAAGGCCTGTCGGCGGAGGCGCTGGAAGAACAGCTCGGTCCCTGCCACTTCGACATGGGCAGCGGCCTGTTCATTCCCTGCTGGTTTACCCGGGACGGAAAGCTGATCGTCTTCCACCGCCTCTCAAGTCTGTCCTTTAACGAACTGCTTCCCCTGGACCCCGACACGGTCAGCCCCGACGAACCCTACCGGGCGAATCTGGCCCGATGGGACGCCTTTTTGGAGAAAACAGCCCGAGGCGAACCGGACACGATCACTCTGCGGCTTGACGCTTCCGATAAGCTCGCCGGAACCGGCGTTCCGCTTCCGGCGTACCTGGACCTGCTTCTGGCCTACAACGGGGAGGTCTATGAAGTAGCAGAAAAAGTAGTATACGCCAGCTCTAAGACCGCTGGGGATCGGCCCCGCTATTCCTATCTGATCGCAGAGGTGGAAACGGAACCCTCCCCTTGGACCATCAAGTTGGAGACAGGAGAAAACCCTTCCCCGGCATATATCCATCCAGGCCCGCAAACCCATTATCTGCTCTCCGACGACCCGGACATGACCTATCGCCGCTATCTAAACAACATCCTGTCCAGCATCTCCGATCCGGACTTTCCGAACACGATGCTTCTGTTTTCCCTCGATCACAGAGGGGAAGTAATTCCGTAAAGGCGGGTGTGGGCATCCGCCCTTGCCTCCCCCTGCGGAGCCGCAACACTCCCTTCCACCCCAACTCTTCGGGCATAAGCCTGCCCTGCGGACGAAAAACCCATGAATTTTCAGGAAAAATAAAAAATTTCCCTTTACAATTGACAGAAGCTGTGCTAAACTATATCGGCTGGCAGAATGCCATAGCCCCGGCGCCCGGTTGACGGATCGCACCGACAAGGACAGTTCCGCTCTACAGCGGCGCACAGCGTGCGCCACCGAGACGGAACGCTTACCACCGACCGTCTACTTAGCCCAGGGGCAGAAATAACAGAAAGGTGGTATAACCATGATTCAGAAGGAAAAGAAGTCCCAGGTCATCCTGGACAACGCGACCCATGAGGGCGACACCGGTTCCCCCGAGGTCCAGATCGCCATTCTCACCGCCCGCATCCAGGAGCTCACCGAGCACCTGCGGACCCACACCCACGACAACCACAGCCGCCGCGGCCTGCTGAAGATGGTCGGTAAGCGTCGTTCTCTGCTGGACTATCTGGCCAAGAAGGACATCAACCGCTACCGTGCTATCATCGCCAAGCTGGGCATCCGTAAGTAAGCATCAACGCGAAACGGGATTTCCCGCTTGGGAAATCCCGTTTCGCAAAAAGCGATCCCGCGGGAGGGCTTTTCGTATTTGAAGGTGCTGTGAGATGGATCAGTCACTAGGCACTAGTCACTAGTCACTGGTGACTCTCACGTCAGCTTCAAGTGCGAAACCTCCCGTGCCGCAACCGACAAGGAGGTTTTTTATGATTACCAGAAAGCAATTCCCCAACCATCACGTATTTGAGACCGAGATCGGCGGCCGCACCCTGACCGTAGAGACCGGCATCGTGGCCGAGCTGGCCGACGCCGAGTGCATCATCCGCTACGGCGACACCGTGGTGCTCACCACCATCACCTGCAGCCCCATCCCCAAGGCCGGCATGGACTACTTCCCTCTGACCATCGAGTTCGAAGAGCGTCTGTACGGCGTGGGCCGGATCCCCGGCTCCTTCAACCGCCGGGAGGGCCGTCCCTCCGAGAAGGCCATCCTGACCATGCGGCTCATCGACCGCCCCATGCGTCCCTTCTTTGACGACGAGCTCCGCAACGACGTGGTCATCACCTGCACCGCCCTGGCCGTGGACCACGACAACCCCGTGGAGGTGGTCGCCTCCCTGGGCGCCTTCATTGCCACTGCCTGCTCCTCCGTGCCCTGGAACGGTCCCATGGCCACCACCGAGGTTGCCTATCTGAACGGCGAATATATCATCAACCCCTCCTGCGACCAGCGGGCCGCCGCCGAGATGTTCTGCACCATCGCCTCCACCGCGGAGAAGGTGGTTATGATCGAGACCGAGGCCAAGGAAGTCAAGGAAGACGTGCTGCTGAAGGGCATTGAGCTGGCCCACGAGACCAACAAGCAGATCGTGGCCTTCATCAACTCCATCGTGGAGGTCATCGGCAAGCCCAAGTTCACCTTCGAGAAGGCCGCCGTCAACCACGAGCTGCTGGACGATCTGTGCGAGTACGGCATGAACCAGATCGAGTTCGCCCTGGATACCGACGACAAGAACGTCCGGGAGGAGCGGCTCACCGCCGCCCGGCTGGACTTCGCTGAGAAGTTCGCCGAGAAGTACGAAGACTTCGAGGAGAACATCGAGGTCTGCCTCTACAAGATGCAGAAAAAGGTGGTCAAGAAGTGGCTGCTGGCGGGCAAGCGCGTGGACGGACGCGGCATGGACGAGATCCGGCCCCTGGACGCCCAGGTCGCCGTTCTGCCCAGAGTCCACGGCTCCGGCCTCTTCACCCGCGGCCAGACCCAGGTGCTCTCCATCTGCACTCTGAACACCCTTTCCGCCAACCAGAAGCTGGACACCATCTTCCCCGAGACGGAAAAGCGTTATATTCACCACTACAACTTCCCCGCCTTCTCTACCGGCGAGGCCAGAGCCGCCCGCTCTACCTCCCGCCGCGAGATCGGCCACGGCGCCCTGGCAGAAAAGGCCCTGGTGCCCGTGCTGCCCAGCGTGGACGAGTTCCCCTACTGCATCCGTGTGGTCTCTGAGGTAGTGAGCTCCAACGGCTCCACCTCCCAGGGCTCCATCTGCGGCTCCACCCTGGCTCTGATGGACGCCGGCGTGCCCATCACCCGCCCCGTGGCCGGCATTTCCTGCGGTCTGATTTCCGACAAGGAGACCGGCGAGTGGCGGACCTTCACCGACATTCAGGGCGTGGAGGACTTCCACGGCGAAATGGACTTCAAGGTTGCCGGCACCACCGAGGGCGTCACCGCCATCCAGATGGACCTGAAGAACGACGGCCTGACCATGGAAATCATCGCCGACGCCCTGGAGCGCTGCCGCAAGGCCCGGCTGGAGATCATCAACGAGGTCATGCTGCCCTGCATCCCCGCTCCCCGGCCCGAAGTCAGCGAGTACGCCCCCAAGATGATTACCATTAAGATCGACGTGGACAAGATCCGCGAGGTCATCGGCAAGGGCGGCTCCATGATCCAGAAAATCGTGGCCGAGTCCGGCGCCCAGGTGGACGTGGAAGACGACGGCACCATCCACATCGCCTCCCCCGACGCCGCCTCCTGCGACGCTGCCAAGCGCATGATCGAGGACATCTGCTTCGTCCCCGAGGTGGGCAAGCTGTACTACGGCAAGGTCGTCCGCATCATCCCCATCGGCGCCTTCGTGGAGCTGGCCCCCGGCAAGGACGGCATGGTTCACATCCGCGACCTGGAGTTCAAGCGCACCGAGAAGGTGGAAGACGTACTGAACATCGGCGACATGACCTGGGTGAAGGTCACCGAGATCGACGAAAAGGGCCGCGTCAACCTGTCCCGCAAGGAAGCCCTGAAGGAAATGGGACAGAACTAATTGACAAGTGAAGCTGACAAGTGACAAGTGCCAGGTTCCGCGTAGGGGGCGGCGCCCTCGACGCCCCGTCGGCTGCAACAAGTGACAAGTGACAATTTTAGGGAAAAAATGTAAGAAGTAAAAAGTAAGAAATAACAACCCGGGCAGGCTGGAGCATTCCAGCCTGCCCGTTTTTAACCTCCCCTGCTTGCAGGGGAGGGGGACCGCCGCAAGGCGGTGGAGGGGTGCCTCCCCCTAACGCAGCCGCTCCCATACGCACAATCGGCTTCCCGTGCGTGAACCTCCCCTGCTTGCAGGGGAGGGGGACCGCCGCAAGGCGGTGGAGGGGTGCCTCACCGTTCGCAGCCGCTCCAAGCATCGCACCACCCCTCCGCCCCAGTGTGCGCACTGGGGCACCTCCCCTGCAAGCAGGGGAGGTTTTGCCCTAAGGCCGGTGGAGTGGTCGCGCCACAGCCTCGTCGATTGCCTCGCAGACGCCGCGCAAATTCTTCCAAATCTCGTCGTTCGGGATACGGAGTACCGCCAGCCCAAGGCTTTCCAGATACGCTGTGCGGGCTCGGTCATAGGCCAGCCCTGCCTCGTCGTAATGTTGCGAGCCGTCAAGCTCCACGACCAGCTTCGCCTTTGCGCAGAAGAAATCCACAATGTAATGACCCATCGCCCGCTGACGATAGAATTTCACGGGATAAGTCCGGAGGTATTGATACCAAAGCTGCCGCTCCTCAGCGGTCATATTCTTCCGAAGCTGCCGCGCATTGCCAGTCAGCTCAGGGTTGTATTTGGTCGGCATATATTACCTCCTCTCACTCTTACATTTTTCAAGCAGCGGCTATAACCTCCCCTGCTTGCAGGGGAGGGGAACCGCCGCAAGGCGGTGGAGGGGTGCCCCCCTAACGCAGCCGCTCCGAGTATCGCACCACCCCTCCGCCCCAGTGTGCGCACTGGGGCACCTCCCCTGCAAGCAGGGGAGGTTTTGTCCTCTACGGCTTGCCGTTCGAAGCTGCCTCCCGTACGTTTACCGTTACCGTCTTAAAAACAAGCGAAAACTCACTATCAAAATCGCACAAGACTGACAGGGTCAGTCTCCTGTCCTTATGGCCGAGCTCGTCGTAGCCCCAGCGCAGCGCATTCCAACAGCCATTGCAAAACGATGGGCCGTGCATCATAAAGGACGCAATGCGATGAAAAGCAAGCTCAAATTCGCTTTCCCCGTCCGAAAGCACGATCTCGCAACTTCGTTTCGACCAGTCCTCCATTTGCATCGTAATCCGCTTGATCCACGCATCATGGAAGCCCTGGTTTGCTTCGTATAATTCAATAAACTGTTCGGGAAACAGCCCCTTTTCCTTTTGATAGATTTTCGAGTAACGCGCGTTGTTTCTTTCCCATTCCGCTTCTGCCCGAGCCCGGATCACAGGGTCATGGCTGTTAATATCCTTCCATAACGCGCCGGTATAATACTTCATTCTCAATCCTCCAGATTTTTGACAACTCTGCATTTTGCATTTAGTAGTACAGCTCCGGCGCCAGGTTCCCATGGGTGTACAGGCACACGGCCTTCCGCAAGAACGCTTCGTCCACGCCGAAGCGCTCCGCCAGCGCCCAGGGCTCGGTGCAGCCCTGGACAAAGGCCTCGTTCAGGGCCGCTTCCGGAATCAGGACCCGGACGGCGAACTTGTCCGCCCGGTTTTCGTGGCGTTTGCGGTTATCCGCCGGGCTGTAGCGGTTGTAGAAGCTGCCGGTGACGCAGTGGCCCAGCTCGTGGGCCAAACGGACCCGAAGCTCATTCCGGGTCCGCCGGTGAGGCAGGTCCAGGCCGATGGCGCAGTTCCCCTTTTCGTCCATGACGCTGACGGATCCCACTTGGGACAGGGGGAAGTGATACACGGGAATATTCTGTTGTTCCGCCCTTTGATACAGTTCCGTTAATTCGATCATTCAGAATCCTCCCTTCCCTTCTCTGCGCAGGGCGGGCTGACCCCAGCCCGCCGCCCCGGTGCCGGCGCTGCAGCCGCGTCTCCTATTGCCTGCCGCCTATTGCCTACTTTTTGTTGCGGGCCTTCACGAAGGCCGCGAACTGCTTGACCTCCTCGTACATTTCATCGGTGATCTCCATGTCGCCGCCGAAGAGGGCAAACTTCACGTCCTCGTCGGGGATGCCGCCCTCCACCGTGGGACGGGGAATCTCAGCGGTCTCGTTGTCGATCAGATAGGAGGGCGGGACGTCAAAGATCTTCGCCATGGCCTTGATTTTGCCTGCGGGAATGTCGGTTACACGGCCGCACTCCCATTTGCTGACGGCGTTCTTCTGTACCCCCAGCATATCCCCCAGCTCCGTCTGGGTCAGCTTTGCCTGCTTCCGCAGGGCCTTGATTTTTTCCGCGATGGTCATAATGATACCCCTTTCCATACTGCATTGTTCCCGCCGTCCTTCCCTTCGGGGGATGCGGGCTAATTATTCTGAGGTATCTTCATTTTAGCAAAAAAATTCAAAAAAGTCAATATAGTATCTTGACAAAAAGAAAAGTTTATGGTATAATCCAAGTATCCTAAGAAAATGACAAAGGAGGTGCGAACATGAGAGCCAATCTGCTGATGAATTGCCTGTGGTACGAGGATATTTCCCCCGAAACCCTGGCGGATGCCCTGGAATTGACGCCGGAGGAGCTGTTTCAGAAGATTTTCCAGGAAAAAGAGTTCACTTTGGAAGAGATTCGGCGGATCGTCGGCCTGCTGGGCCTTACCGAAGCGGAGACGGATACTATTTTTTTCAAATAAAAGTATCTTGAAAACATTATTGTAAGCAAGCGGCCCATCGCTTCCGGCTTCCAGGGACAGCATATCACCCCACCCGTCCCAAAAACCGGACCGATTCTCCCGCGGCGGGCCGCCGGCAACCGGAAAGGAGGAAACTATGCAGAAACCCAACGACGCCCCGCCCATTGGGCGGGAGGAGATCCGCGCTGCCCTGGACACCCTCCGGCGCTACAAGGCCGGAAAGGCCAATCTGGAGCGGCGGATCATCGAAAACGAGGAGTTCTGGAAGCTCCGGCACTGGGATCACATCCCCGAGCAGGGCACCACCGGGCTGAAAACCAAGTCCGCCTGGCTGGTGAACGTGCTGCTCTCCAAGCACGCCGACGCCATGGACGCCTATCCCGAGCCCGCCTGTCTCCCCCGGGCCGCGGATGACGAGGCGGAAGCCCGGCTGCTTTCCAGGGTGGTGCCGGTGATCCTGGCCCAGAATGATTTTGCCGGGGTCTGGTCCGACAACTGGTGGAAAAAGCTCAAGGCCGGCGTGGCCATCTACGGCGTTTTCTGGGATCGGGACAAAAACGGCGGCCTGGGTGATATCTCCGTCACCCGGGTGGACCCCCTGAATCTGTTTTGGGAGCCGGGCGTCACCGACCTCCAGCGGAGCCGCAGCATCTTCCATGTGGAGCTGGCGGACAACGAAGACCTGGCGGAGCGCTACCCCAGTCTGGAGGGCAAGCTCCGCGGCGGCGTCCCCTTCAGCCGCTATCTCTACGACGACACGGTGGACACCTCCGGCAAGAGTCCCGTCATCGACTGGTACTACAAAAAGCGGGAGGGCAATCGGACGGTGCTGCACTACGTCAAGTTTGTGGGCGAGGAAGTGCTCTTCTCCACGGAGAATGAGGAACGGAAAAAGGAAGAAGCAAGAAGTAAAAGCAGTTCCGACAACGAGGCTGTCCATTCTTCCTTCTTCCCTCTTACCTCTTCCTTCCCTGCGCGCGGCCTTTATGACCACGGCTTGTACCCCTTCTTCGCGGACGTGCTGTTCCCGGAGGAGGGCACCCCGGCGGGCTTCGGCTACGTGGATCTGTGCAAAGACGCCCAGCGGCAGATCGACCTGATGAACAACGCCATCGTCGCCAACTGCGTGGCCGCCGCTACCCCCCGGTGGCTCAAGCGCGGCGAGGACGGGATCAACGAGGAAGAGTACGCCGACTGGACCAAGCCCTTTGTCCACGTCCAGGGCTCCCTGGAGGAAAACGCCCTGCGGCCCATCACGGTGCCGCCCCTGTCCGGCAACTGCCTGAACATTCTGGCCTCCAAGATCAACGAGATCAAGGAGACCTCCGGCAACCGGGACGTGAACAACGGCGGCGTGGGCGGCGGCGTCACGGCGGCCTCGGCCATCGCCGCCATGCAGGAGCAGAGCGGCAAGCTCAGCCGGGACCAGATTCAGAACTCCTACCGCTGCTTCCGGCAGGTGGTTGGCTGCGTCATCGCCCTGATCCGGCAGTTTTACGACACCCCCCGTAAGCTGCGGATTCTCGGCCCTGACGGGGAAACGGAGTACCTCCGCTTTGACAACTCCCTGCTGAACGCGGCGGGGCCCACGGAGCTGGACATTGAGGTCACGGCCCAGAAGCAGAGCGGCTACAACAAGCTCAGCTACAACGAGCTGGCCCTGCAATTCTTCCAGATGGGCTTCTTCCGCCCCGAGATGACGGACCAGGCCCTTGCCGCTCTGGAGATGATGGACTTCAAGGGAAAGGAGGCCATGCGCCGCAGAATCGCGGAGAATGGCGCCCTCGCGGACCGGCTGGCCCGGAGCGAAGCCCAGCTGGCGGGGCTGAAAGCCCTGCTGGACCCCCACCTCACCCCCGGGGGTCTGGACCGGGGCAGCCTCCACGCCGACAGCGTCAAGCCCCGCAGGCAGGCCCCCCGTCTGAAGGGCTACGACGTCATCGGCCAGGAACAGAAGCGCAACACCATCGTGGAGCGGGCAAGAGCCCGGGCCGCCGCGGCAACGCAGCCCAGGTAAATTCAGAATTGAGAATTGAGCGTTGAGAATGATTGTGTTTTGCAAATCGCAATTTGCAAAGCTTCGAAATTCTCAATTCTAACTTCTCAATTATCAATTCAAACTTGAAAGGAGAATGACGCATGAAAAAGGAATCCGATTACGTAACCGTCACCCTCCCCCGGGCCACCGGGAAGGAGGAGGACCTGGTCTTTGTGGGCCTCAACGGCAAGGGCTACACCATCCGCCGGGGCGTGGCCGTCCGGGTGCCCCGGCCGGTCTATGAGATTCTGGCGGAAGCCCAGCGCCAGGAGCGGCGGCAGCAGGACTTCATCCGCCGCCAGCAGGAGAACGCGGCCCGGTCCGCCGTGACGGCGGGTCTGTGACAGGAGGCTGCCCATGACGATCCGGGACGCCATCGACCAGGCGGATCAGCTCCGGCCCAACGAGCTGGACCTGCTCACAAAGCTCCGCTGGCTCTCCCGCCTGGACGGAAAAATCTGCACAGAGCTGCTGGCCGCCTTTGAGGGCGGGGAGATGGATCTGGTCCCCTATGAGGACCAGGCCAGCAAACTGACCACGCCCCTGGTGATCCCCTTCCCCTATGACGAGCTCTACCCCCGCTATCTCGCCATGCGGATCGACCTGGAGCATGGGGAACTGGAACGCTACAACAACGACGCCGCCCTCTTCAATCGGCTCTGGCAGACCACCGCCGCCCACTACTGCCGAACCCACAGCCCCAAAGGGGTCGGACAGTTGAAGTTTTGAAGAAAGGAGTAACCCTATGGCAAAGAAGAAAGAAGAATGGCTCACCGAAGCCGCCCCTGACGAGACCTGGAACAGCACGGACAACGCCTGGTATCAGCAGGCCATGCAGACCGCTCAGGCCCTGCTGGATCGGCCCGCCTTCTCCTATGACCCCGCCGCCGATCCCCTCTACCGGACGGCAAAGGATCAGTACCTCCGCCAGGGCCGCCGGGCCATGGAAGACGTGCTGGGCAGAACCGCCTCCCTCACCGGAGGCTATGCCTCCAGCTATGCCCAAACCCAGGCCTCCCAGGCCTACGACGATCAGCTGACCCGGCTGTCCGCCCTGCTGCCCGACTACTACGACCGGGCCCGGGCCGCCTATGACCGGGAGACCGCCGCCCTGCGGGACGAGCTGGGCACGGCCATCGGCCTCTACGACAAGGACTACCAGGTCTGGCTGGACAGGCAGAGCGCCCGGGAGCGGCAGACCGAGGCCGACCGGAAGGCGGAGCAATGGGAACGCCAGTTTTCGGAGGACCACGACCGCTGGGCGGCGGAGTTCGCCCAGGCGGCGGAGCGCTGGGCCGCCCAGCAGGCGGCCTCCGAAGCCAGCCTGGCCCACTCCGACCAGGCCAACGCCCGGAGCTATGCCTACCGGATGGCCATGCTGGCACTCCAGCAGGGGCTCAGCGTCTCCGACGCCCTGCTGGAAACCGCCGGGATCGACAAGGCCTACGCCGAGAGCATCCGACAGTATTACTACAATCTGCACCATTGAGAAAGGAGCATCCACATGGAAGAAGAAAAGACCAAGGCCGAAGCCGCTCTGCCCGAGGAGCGGGTGGAGCAGACCGAGCGCTTCCAGGAGCTGATCCGGGGCAAGTACCGGGAGGACTATCTGGCCGCCCTGGGGGAGGCCCTGCGCACCCAGGCCCGGGAGGTCAACCGCTACCTGGCCTACCGGGAGCTGATGGCTCAGGCGGAGTCCGCCCGGGCCCGGCACCCGGAATTTGACCTGGAACGGGAGCTGGAGAACTCCGCCTTTGCCCGCCTGCTCCGGGGCGGGGTGGACGCCTGCACCGCCTATGAGGTGGTCCACCGCAAGGAGCTGGAGGACCGCAGCCAGCGTCTGGCGGAAAACGCCTGCCGCCCCCAGGAGAACGGCCTGGGCAACGCCTCTCTGGCCACCGTCAGCAAGCCCGACCCCCGCAGCCTCACCCGGCAGGAGCGCAGGGCTCTGCGCCGCCGCGCCGCCCGGGGCGAAGAGATCGTCTGGTAATCCGCGAAGCACGAAAGGAGAATGATTATGAATCTTACCGTCAACACCACCACCGGCGACGTCAACGCCTTTGACGCCTCCGCCGCCCATGCCACCGGCGCCATGAGCACCGCCATGAAGACCTACTACGACACGGAGCTGCTGGAAAACGCCCGGCCCCGGCTGATCTTCACCCAGCTGGGCAAGTCCCAGTTCCTGCCCGCCGGCCACGGCGACAGCGTCCAGTGGCGCAAGTGGAACACCTTTGACAAGTCCCTGACCCCGCTGACGGAGGGCGTCATCCCCAGCGGCCAGAAGTTTGGCCAGAGCGCGGTCTCCGTCTCCATTCAGCAGTACGGCGACTACGCCGCCATTTCCGACCGGCTGAACCTCCATGCGGTAGACAACGTCCTGCTGGGGGCTGCCGAGGAGATGGGCGCCGCCGGCGGCGAGACCGCCGATACCCTGGTTCGCAACGAGGTCTGCACCGGCACCTCCGTCCTCTACGCCGACACCCTGGACTCCAGCGGCGCCATCACCGGCACCCCCAGCTACCGCTTCCAGCTCAACCCGGACAACAACCGCCTGAGCCCCGACGTGGTGAACAAGGCCTACACCTTCCTGAAGAAGCAGAAGGCCCCCTTCTTTGAGGGCAACAAGTACGTGGCGGTGATTCACCCCTCCGCCGCCTACGATCTGCGCTCCCACCCCGACTGGATGGAAGCCCACAAGTACGCCGCCGCCCGTGAGATCTTCGAGGGCGAGATCGGTGAGCTCCACGGGGTCCGCTTCGTGGAGAGCACCGAGGCCCCCGTCTTCAACGGCGGTCCCCTCTTCGACGAGAGCACCCCCTATCTGACCATGACGGCCTACATCACCAACGCTTCCTCCACCACCGTCACCTTCGGCGAGGTCAGCGCCAACCGGGCCACCGTCTCCGACCTGCTCACCGACGACATCGGCCAGGCCCTGGTGGGCCGCCGGGTGCACTACTACGACGCCTCCGCTACGGCGCTGATCGGCACCGCCACCATCGTGGGCGTGGACGTCACCAACAAGTACGTCTATATGGACGCCCCCATCTCCGTCACCTGGGCCAGCGGCGACAAGCTCTACCCCGGCGAGGGCGGCAACTCCGTAGCCGGTCCCTGCGCGGTCTACGGCACCCTCTTCTTCGGCAAGGACGCCTTCGGCGTGGTGGACCCGGAGGGCATGGGCATGGAGATGATCATCAAGGACGCCTCCCAGATCGGCGGCCCCCTGAATCAGTTCTCCACCGTGGGCTACAAGTTCGAAACCGCGGCCAGGATCCTCTACCAGAACCGCATGGTTCGCGTGGAATCCTGCTCCGCCTACTCCACCGTGGACGAGGCCAACTAAGCAAACGGGGGGCGGCGTCCGCAAAGGACGCCGCCCCCCGCAACTGAAAGGAGTTCTTATGCGCTTTCCAAGGCTGAAGCCCGCCCCGCAAAAACGGGTTTTGATCGACAGCTTCCGGGGCTATGAGCACGTCCCCGCCGTGAGTCCCGGGGCCTTTTACGACATGGAAAATCTCTCCGGCGACCCCTCGCCCCTGCTGCGCGTCCGCAGGCGGCGCACGGAGGTCCCGGAACTGGACGGCAACCCCGCCACGGCGGTCAATACGCTGGGCGGCCGGGGAACCGCGGTGCTGCTGGACAATTACGGCACCCTCTGGTGCGGCGGTCATCCCCTGCCCCGGCTGCTGGACGGAACCCCGGGCCTGGCCGCGGAGGACGAGGCCGGGCAGAGCGTCACGGTCAGCAATCCCCAGGCGGTGTACGCCATTCTGGCGACCCCAGGCAGCTACTCCTTCGTTTACGATGAGGCTTCCCACAAGTGGCGGGGTCAGGAAGGCCAGGGCGACCTGGTTGAAAGCGTTTTCTCCCCACTCCAGACGGAGGACGAAATGCTGATCCGGGTCCAATACAGCTATTCCCCGGCCCGCAGCCTGCTCCGGGAGCTGGTCTTCCTGGGGAGCTGGGTCTGCATCTTCCCCGACGGGAAATACGCCAACACCGCCAAGCTCCGCTCCGGCGACGAGCTGAGCCCGGAGGAGGATTACGGCTCCATCGCCCTGACCAACACCTGTGAGCAGGGCGGCACCGTTTTCGAGCCCTGCGGCGCGGACGGGACCCTCTGGAACGTGACCTGGTCCGACACCGCCCCCCAAAGCGGCTACTGGGTGGACACCACCGAGGATCAGCCCACCGTCCGGGTCTGGTCCCAGAGCCAGAGCCTCTGGCTGGAGGTGAGCCCCTACGTCAAATGCTCCGTTCCCGGCATCGGCAAGGGTCTCCGGCCCGGAGACAGCGTCACCCTTGACGGCCGCTTCGAAACCAGCGAGGGCGGCGAGGACGAGGTGGAGACGATTTGGTGCGGCAATCACATTCTGGCCGGCGTCTTCCATGACCCCGGAAGCGGCGGCCGGCCGGAGGGCACCGGCGACTATCTGATTATCCCCGGCCTGATCTCCCAGCGCTGGGAGATCGAAATGACCTGGCACGACCGGAGCTGGCTCTCCGCCGCCCGGTCCTTCCCCGTGATGGATTTCGTGGTGGAGGCGGGAAACCGGCTCTGGGGCTGCCGCTTCGGAGACGGGGTCAACGAGCTCTACGGCTCCAAGCTGGGGGACTTCCGGAACTGGTACGCCTTTGAGGGCCTGTCCACCGACAGCTACTGCGTCGCCCGGGGCCACGACGGCCCCTACACCGGGGCGGCGGTGCTGGGGGGCTGTCCCCTCTTCTTCCGGGAGGACAGTCTGGAAAAAATCTTCCCCTCCCCGGCAGGGAACCACAGCGTCACCACCGTAAGTCTGGAGGGCATCGAGCAGGGCAGTGCCAAGAGCGCGGTGGTGATCCGGGATCGGCTCTACTACAAGTCCGCCGGCGGGATCTACTGCTACAACGGCACCCTGCCCGTCCTGGTCTCCCGGGCTCTGGGGAGCGTCCCCTATCGCTGGGCCGTGGCCGGCGCCCGGGGAAGCCTTTATGAGATCTCCATGACCGGCCCCAACGGCAGCCCTTATCTGTTCGTGCTGGATACCCGGACCGGATTTTGGTACAAGGAGGATATTCTCCGCTTCCGCACCGCCTATTCCGACGGCGAGCAGCTCTATTATACCTCGGAGCTGGGCGGGTCCCTGTACTGCATCGGCTCCGCTGACGACAGCGAAAACGTGGAATGGTGGGCGGAGACCGGAGATTTGATCCCCCGGATGGCGCTGCGCCGTTTCGTGACCCGGATCCAGGTGAAGGCCAAGCCGGATCCGGGCTCGGAGCTGCGGGTCTATATCAGCTATGACGGCGGCCCCTGGCAGCAGAAGGGGGCGTTTCCGGACGGTCAGCTGAAAAGCCTCACCTTCCCGGTTTTCTCCCGGCGAAGCGGCAGCGTCCGCCTGCGGCTGGAGGGCACCGGCGGCATGGAGCTCCACAGCCTGAGCTGGCTGACGGAGGGAGGCAGTGACGTTTGATATGAAGTATCGCTGGCGCGATATGAAGTATTCCTGCGGAACATGAAGTATCCGCTGACTCGGATATGAAGTATTGCCTGCGGCAATATTGCCAAAACGAAAAATCTTCCTCCTTTGCGATATGGCGAAGCCATACTTCATGTGCGGAGCACACTTCATATGCGAAGCATACTTCATATTTGCGTCAGCAAATACTTCATAGCGTCAAATAACATGGAGGAATAGCACATGGAACACTTTGAGCTTCCGGCCCGGCCGGAGGGTACGACACAGGAGCAGATCACCCAGCTCTGGGAGGCCCTGTTTCGGCTGACAGAGCGGCTGAACGCCCAGGCGGAGGAGGCCGGCAAATGACCGAGGCGGATATTCTGCGGGCCCTGACGGACATCGCCTTTTCCGACTACACCGAGTATATTTGGATCGAGGACGGCCAGGTCCGGGTGAAGGACACCCGCCTGCTCACCGACGGCCAGCGTTCCGCCATCGCCGGGATCAAGGATACCGGCAAGGGGGTGGAGCTGAAGCTCCACGACAAGCAGAAGGCTCTGGAGCTTCTGGTGAAATACCTGGGCTTCTTTGAGCGCGCGGAATCGGAGAACACCATCCGGGTGGAGTTCTCCGGCGTCCCGGAGGAATGGGCAGAGTAAGATGAAGTATCGCTTGCGCGATATGAAGTATGTCTGACGGCATATGAAGTATCTCATTCAGAGATATGAAGTATTGCCTGCGGCAATATCGACAGAACGGAAAGACTTCCCGATGTATCATATATGGCGCAGCCATACTTCATAAGCGAAGCGTCTTCATATGCAAAGCATACTTCATATTTGCGCCAGCAAATACTTCATTCAGAAAGGAGCCACCATGACTACCCTGAAAATCGACCCGCCCAATGAAAAACAGCGTTTGATGCTGGCCGCCCGCACCAAGCACGTGGGCTTCGGCGGGGCCCGGGGCGGCGGGAAATCCTGGGCGGTGCGGACCAAGGCCAAACTGCTGGCCCTGCGCTATCCGGGGATCAAGCTGCTGATCGTCCGCCGGAGCTATCCGGAGCTCATCAACAACCACATCAACATCCTTCGGGCCGAGCTGCTGCAGCTTGCCAAATACCACGACAAGGACAAGGTGCTTCGCTTCGACAACGGCTCCACCATCCACTTTATGTACTGCGCCAAGGACGGAGATCTGGACCGGATGCAGGGTGTGGAATACGACGTGATCTTTCTGGACGAGGCCACCCAGCTTTCGGAATTTCAGATGAAGACCGTCTCCGCCTGCCTCCGGGGCGTCAACGACTTCCCCAAGCGCATCTACTACACCTGCAACCCCGGCGGCCAGGGCCACGGCTACATCAAGCGGATCTTTCTGGATCGGCGCTACGAGGCAGGAGAGGACCCGGCGGATTACAGCTTTATTCAATCCCTGGTGACGGACAACAAGATTCTGCTGGAATCTCAGCCGGACTATGTCAAGCAGTTGGAGGCCCTGCCGGAAAAACTCCGGCGGGCCTGGCTGGAGGGAGACTGGGACATCTTCGAGGGCCAGTTTTTTGAGGATTTCCGCTCCGCCCCGGACCCGGCCAAATGCGCGGCGGCGGGGATCAGTCCCGCCGAGGCGAAGGCCCAGGGCCGCTGGACCCACGTGATCCCCACCCGGCCCCCGGCCCCCGGCTGGAAGCTCTACCGCTCCTTTGACTGGGGCTATTCCCGGCCCTTCTCCTGCGGCTGGTGGGCTGTGGACTTCGATGGGCGGCTCTACCGCATCTTAGAGCTCTACGGCTGCACCGGCACCCCCAACGAGGGGGTCAAATGGACCCCGGACGAGGTCTTCCGCCGGATCCGGGAGACCGAGGACAGCCACCCCTGGCTGAAGGGGCGACAGATCGACGGGGTGGCGGACCCGGCCATCTGGGACGCCTCCGGCGGCGAGAGCATTGCGGAGACTGCGGAGCGCTGGAGGGTCTACTTCACCCCGGGGGATCACAAGCGCATCCCCGGCTGGATGCAGTGCCACTACCGGCTCCGCTTCGACGAAGAGGGTCTGCCCATGCTCTATGTCTACGACAGCTGCGCCGCCTTCCTGCGGACCATTCCCCAGCTGGTCTACGACGAGCTCCGCCCCGAGGACCTGGACAGCACCGGCGAGGACCACGCCGCCGACGAATGGCGCTATATGTGCATGGCAAGGCCCATCACGCCCAGCCCGGCGCCCACGGAAAAACGTGCCTCCCTGATCTGGGGAAACCCGTTGCAAACATGAAAGAATGAAAGGATGAAAGCATGAAAAAATTGAGTTGTCCCTTCGGGCCGATTTGAAATGATTTTCCATATCTCCGATATGGAAAATACTGCAATTCTTTCATTAATGTTTTCATTCTTTCATTTGCGCCTGCGCCTGCGGCGCGGGCGCAACCAGCGGCGCGGCGACGGTGGCCGCCAGCGGCACCAGGATCATCCCGGCAAAGCCGAAGACCCGGTAGCCGACATAGAAGGCCATCAGGCTCAGCAGCGGATGCAGGCCCAACTGCTTTCCCACCAGGCGGGGCTCCAGGGCGGAGCGGGCAATGGAGGCCACGCCGTAAAGCGCCAGCAGACCGAAGCCCAGGCCAGAGCGCTCCTGCAAAAAGGAAACCAGCGCCCAGGGGATCAGCACCGTCCCCGTGCCCAGGATGGGCAGGGCGTCCAGCACCGCGATCAGCCCCCCGAAGAGCAGGGGGAAATCCACCCCCAAAATCCAGAAGCCCAGGGTCAGAATCCCGAAGACCAGCAAAATCAGCTTGGCCTGGGCCTTGCACCAGCCCCCAAAGACGGCCTTGCTCCGATCCCGGACCCGGCGCAGCCATTCCTGCCAGGAGGCGGGGAGACGACGGCGCAGCCAGGTCTTGACCTGGGGCAGGGCCGCCGAGGTCATATAGGCCGCAATGATCGTGGTCACGATCCCAAGAAACAGCTTTGGGACTCCGGTGACCACCCCGGAAACCAGCCCCGAGAGGAAGCCGTAGAGGGATTCCAGCAGGCCCGCGCCCCCGGCGAACAGCTCCCCGATCCAGCGGATTAGCGGGCCGGATATGGACTCCGGCGCCCGCAGGGCCATGGCCTCCAGGGATTCCCGCAGCGCGTTCAGGGCGGGCTGAACCTGATGCAGCAGCTCAGGCAGCTGGCCCACCAGCCGCAGCAGCTCTCCCCAGAGCACCTGGCAGAAGAACCACAGTACCACGCCCACCGCCAGAAAGACCCCCGTGACGCAGAGCCCGGACCGGACCCACCGGGGCAGCCGGGTCTTCCTGCCCAGGGCCTTCACCCCGGGCTCCGCCGCCAGGGCAAGCAGATAGGCCAGCAGAAATGGCAGAACCAGGGGCAGCAGCGTAAAGCCCAGCACCAGCCCCCCGATCACCATCCCCGTCGTCATCGCAGGCTTTTTGTAGCGTTCCAGCTGCATCCCGATCCCCTCCCCGGTTTTATCCATCTCATTATATCCGGGACAGGGCGGGTTCATACGGGAAAGGAGCAGCTAAGCGGGAATCGGTGCGCGTGAAGAGCTGCTTTTCATGCTTACCCGTTTCTTTTTCCCTCTTCCTGAAAAAAATATGTTGACAATCGACATATATCGTGCTATGATACTGTCGTAAGGCGACATATCAGGAGGCGATACAATGAAACGCAGCGAGCCCATGTCCGAGAGCTACTACTACATCCTGCTCTGCCTGGCCCGGGGCGCCAACCACGGCTATGGCATTATGCAGATGACGGAGCGGCTCTCCGGCGGAGACGTCAAAATCGGATCCGGCACCATGTACGGCGCCACCGGCAACATGATGAAAAAGGGCTGGATCCGGGAAATTTTATCAGACGAGCCCGGCGTAGAGCGCCGGAGACTATATCAGCTCACCGATTCGGGTCGGGAGGCCCTGCGGGCGGAGATTGCCCGGCTTCGGCGGATGCTGGACAACGCAGAGGGGGTTTGAGCCATGGGCAAGGAACAGAAATCATCCTGGAAGATTTATTCCGCCTGGAACTATGAAAAAGAGGTGGAGGATCTGAACAAGGCCTCCGAGGAAGGCTGGCAGATGGTCCGGACGGGCCTGTTCCACAGGAAATTTGTCCGGAACCCCAACGTGCGCTACCGCTATCAGATGGATTTCGGCCGGATCGACGATATGGGCCGCTACATTGAGACCTTCCGGGAGCAGGGCTGGGAGTACGTCAACTCCACCTACAACAAGTGGCACTACTTCCGCAAGGCCTACGATCCTTCCCTGCCGGAGGATGCCTACGAAATCTTCACAGACCGGGAATCCCTTCGGGAGATGCACAACCGCTGGGGCAGGCTGGCCCTGATCATCTCCATTCTGCTGGCGGGCTTCGCGGTATTCTATTGCGTCCAGCTGCTCCGAACGCCCCAGCTTCCCCTCTTGATTCAGACCCTGGCCTTTGCCCTGGAGAGCGGCCTGCTGCTTCGGGGCTGGGCGATCATGCGGAATCCCAATTCCAACCGCAGCCGCAAGCGGGACAGCGCCATCGTGACCGCCATTCTGGCGGTGATCATCCTGGGCGCCACCGCCGCCGTGATCCTCTCCGGCATGCGGCCCAAGTTCAAAACCGCGCAGGGCGCCGCCTCCCTGGAAGCCCCCATTGTGGACTCCCGCTGGAACGAGTTCACGGTCAAATACCGGGACAACTATTTCCTGGACCTGGACATGCGGGCCGACCGGCCTATGACCTTTTCCATCCTCAACGAGAACGGGGAGCCGGTTTTCACCCGGACCGAGACCAATTTCCACCAGGAGAACATCCTGCTGACCCTGCCTGTGGGAACGTACAGCCTCTCCATGAGCAGCGAAACCGGCTTCAACCTGGACATGTCAATTGAATAAGCGAAAGAGGTAAGAAGCGAATGAACTTCTTACCTCTTTTGTATGTCTCTGTTTTCGCTGTTATCACTTTCCAACAGAAAGACGCAAATGATACATCGAACTGCAGACGGGAAGGCGGGCGGCAGATTGCCGGCACTGCAAACAGGTGCGAACGGGAAGAACGGACGGGCGCGTACTTCTCAATTCTCCCTTCTCAATTCTCAATTGCCTCCGCCGCTTCCTCCCGGGCCACCTTCTCGATGGAGATGACCTTGCTGCCCTCCTCCAGGCGCATGACCCGGACGCCCTGGGCGGCCCGGCCGTAGACGTTGATGTCGGAGATCTGCATGCGGATGATCACGCCGGTGTTCTCGATGACCATCAGGTCTTCGTCCCCGGAGACCACCTGGACCCCGGCCACGGGGCCGGTCTTGTCGGTGAGACCGTAGGCCTGCATGCCCTTGCCGCCCCGGCACTGGGGCTTGACTCTCGCGCCGGTTTCGTCGGGCTTCAGGAAGGCGTCCAGATCGGTCCGCTTGCCGAAGCCGTTTTCCGTGACGGAGAGGAGAGTCTTGCCATCCTCATAGATGCCCGCGCCCACGATGTAGTCGTTTTCGGCCAGGTCGATGCCCCGGACGCCGTAGGCTGCGCGGCCCATGCAGCGGACGTCGGACTCATGGAAGCAGATGCCGATGCCCATACGGGTAGCCAGGAGAATCTTCCGGTCGCCGTCGGTACGCATGACGGCGATGAGCTTGTCGTCCTCATCCAGGGTAATGGCCCGAATGCCGGCCTTCCGGGCGGTGTTCAGCTCCGAAAGCTGAACCCGCTTGACGGTGCCCTTCCGGGTGACCATCATCAGATACTCGTCCTGGGAGAACTCCCGGAGGGTGACGTAGGCGGTGACGTGCTCCCCTGCCTCCAGAGGCAGGACGTTGATCATGGCGGTGCCCCGGGCGGTACGGCCGGCCTCTGGAATCTGATAGCCCTTCTTCCGGTGGCACTTGCCCAGGTTGGTGAAGAACAGGATCACGTCATGGGTGGAGGCGGCAAAGATGTCCTTGACGAAATCCTCCTCCTTCAGGTTGGCGGCGTGGATGCCCCGGCCGCCCCGGCGCTGGGCCCGGTACTCGGTGACGGGCATACGCTTCACATAGCCCTGCTCGGAGACGGTAAAGACGCAGTCCTCCTCCTCGATCAGGTCCTCGATGTCCAGCTCGTCCTCCACGTCCTGAATCTCAGTCTGGCGCTCGTCGCCGAACTTGTCCCGGATCTGGGTGAGCTCCTCCCGGAGGATGCCCTTGACCATGTTGATGTCCGCCAGAACGGCCTTGTAGTAGGCGATCTTCTCTTCCAGCTCTTTGTATTCGGCCTCCAATTTCTCCCGCTCCAGGCCTTGCAAAGCCTTCAGACGCATATCCAGGATGGTCTGGGCCTGAATCTCGGTGAGACCGAAGCGCTCCATCAGACGCTCCTTGGCGTCGTCGTAGGCGGAGCGGATGATGCGGATGACCTCGTCGATGTTGTCCTGGGCGATGAGCAGGCCTTCCAGAATGTGGGCCCGTTCCTCGGCCTTTTTCAGGTCATACTGGGTCCGGCGGATGATGACCTGCTCCTGGAAGGACAGGTATTCGTCCAGCACGTTCCGCAGGGTCAGGCAGCGGGGCTGGCTCTGATCGTCCACCAGGGCCAGCATATTCACGGAGAAGGAGGACTGCAGCGCCGTCTGGGCAAAGAGCCGGTTCAGCACCACCTGGGGATTGGCGTCCTTCTTCAGCTCGATCACGATGCGCATGCCGTTCCGGTCGGACTCGTCCCGCAGGTCGGAGATGCCCTCCAGCCGCTTGTCCTTCACCTGCTCGGCAATATTCTCCACCAGCTTCTTTTTGTTGACCTGGTAGGGCAGCTCCGTGACGATAATGCGGACCCGGTTCAGGCCGTGCTCCTCAAACTCGGTGCGGCCCCGGACCAGGATGCGGCCCCGGCCGGTGGCGTAGGCGGCCCGGATGCCGGACCGGCCCATGATGATCCCCTTGGTGGGGAAATCAGGGCCCTTGATGTACTGCATCAGGTCGGAAAGCTCCGCCTCCGGATTGTCCAGCACCTCGATGCTGGCGTCGATGACCTCCCGCAGATTGTGGGGTGGGATGTTGGTGGCCATACCCACAGCAATGCCGCTGGAGCCGTTCACCAGCAGATTGGGGAAGCGGGAGGGCAGAACCTTGGGCTCCTTCCGGGTCTCGTCAAAGTTGGGGACCCAGTCGATGACCTGCTTGTCGATGTCCCGGAGCATTTCGTTGGAGATGCGGGACATACGGGCCTCGGTGTATCGGTAGGCGGCCGGGGGGTCGCCGTCGATGGAGCCGAAGTTGCCGTGGCCCTCCACCAGGCAGTAGCGCATGGAGAAGTCCTGGGCCATACGGACCATGGCGTCGTAGACGGAGGCGTCGCCGTGGGGATGGTAGCGGCCGATGACGTCGCCCACGCAGGTAGCGGACTTGCGGAAGGGCTTGTCGGAGGTCAGACCGTCCTCATAGAGGGCGTAGAGAATCCGCCGGTGTACCGGCTTGAGACCGTCCCGCACGTCCGGCAGGGCCCGGTCCACGATAACGGACATGGAATACTCCATAAAGGAGGTCTCCATCTCCTTCACCAGGTCGTTGGTGATAATCGCCTGATTGGGGAACAAAATGTCCTCAGGCTTGTAGTCTCGGTTTTTTGCCATTTCGTATCGTTCCTTTGCTTCCGTAGTGGCCGCGCACCTGCGCGGCCATATCTTTTCGTTATACCCGTAGTGCGACGAAAGACGGGCTTATGGCCGCGCAGGTGCGCGGCGGGAGACAGGGGTTATGGCCGCGCAGGTGCGCGGCCACTACTGTCACTGCCGGGCATGCTGTTCTTATCGTTGAAAATACTCGTCCATTGCCCACTTTGATGGGTTATTGTCAATATATTTCCATCTGATCCTGAAATCCTCTTCATAACGGATCACGTGATCATAAAATGACCTTTGCCATATGTTGACGCCGATCTGCCTGGTAATCATTGATTTCCACGCCTGCAGTTTTTTTGAAATGCTTTCGCCCTCTGCGTTTATCACAATCATGTGAACGTGGTTCGGCATCACCACATATTTTTCGATCCCGCGGATCGTGCCGGTAAATTGATCCACTACCTTTCCGATCTCGGACAATTCTACCGTCGGAAGCTCAGCTCCTGTTTTTGGATCAACAATATTTCCAAGAAGCTTCTTCCGTTCATTGACGCAAACGGTAACGAAAACCATGTTGCCATGCGTATAATCGTATTGTTCCAAGCGCAGCTTTCTTCTGGTGTAGAATTGTGGCATGGTATTCCCCCTCATTGCGCACCGTAGTGGCCGCGCACCTGCGCGGTGATTGACGGGGGTTATGGCCGCGCAGGTGCGCGGCCACTACGGGGCAACGGTCAGAAATCGAGGTTGACCACGTACTTCGCGTTCACTTCGATAAACTGCTTCCGCGGCTCCACCTCTTCGCCCATCAACACCGTGAAGGTCTGGTCTGCGGCCAGGGCGTCCCCCAGGGTGATGCGGCGCAGGGTCCGGGTCTCCGGGTTCATGGTGGTCTCCCACAGCTCGTGGGGGTCCATCTCGCCCAGGCCCTTGAAGCGGCTGATATCCACCTTCACGTTGGCGTTTTCGCCCTTCAGCTCGGCGGAGATCGCGTCCCGCTCCTCGTCGGAGTAGGCCACCCGCTCCGTCTTACCCCGGCGCAGCTTGTACAGGGGCGGCACGGCGGCATAGACGTAACCGTTCTCAATCAGCGGCCGCATATAGCGGAAGAAGAAGGTCAGCATCAGGGTCCGGATATGGGACCCGTCCACGTCGGCATCGGCCATGATAATGATTTTATGGTAGCGCAGCCGGTCCAAGTCCAGCTCCTCGCCGATGCCGCAGCCCAGGGCCTGGATCACGGGGGCCAGCTTTTCGTTGCTGTAAATCTTGTCCGCTCTCGCCTTCTCCACATTGAGCATTTTGCCCCACATGGCCAGAATGGCCTGGAACCGGGAATCCCGGCCGCCCTTGGCGGAGCCTGCCGCGGAGTCGCCCTCCACGATGTAGAGCTCGGTCAGGGCCGGGTCCCGCTCGTTGCAGTCCTGGAGTTTTCCGGGCATCCGCTCCCCTTCCAGCACGGACTTGCGGCGGATGTTTTCCCTGGCGCGGCGGGCAGCCTCCCGGGCCCGGTTGGCCATCATGGCCTTGTCCAGAATGGTCCGGGCCACGGCGGGATTCTCCTCCAGGTAGACTCCAAGCTGCTCGTTTACCACGCTGTCCACTAAGGTGCGGATGTAGGCGTTGCCCAGCTTCTGCTTGGTCTGGCCCTCAAACTGGGCCTCCGGCAGCTTCACGGAGATTACGGCGCTGAGGCCCTCCCGGCAGTCCTCGCCGGAGACCTTGTCCTCGCCCTTGATGATGCCGTATTTGGTGCCGTAGGCGTTGAGCACCCGGGTCAGGGCCGTCTTGAAGCCCGTCTCATGCATGCCGCCCTCGGGGGTGTGGATGTCGTTGGCAAAGGAGACCAAAATCTCGTTGTAGCCGTCGTTGTACTGCATGGCGATTTCCGCCACCGCGTCGTCCTTCCGGCCGGACATATAGATGGGGGTCTCGTGGATGGGAGTCTTGTTCCGGTTGATATAGGTGACAAACTCCCGGATGCCGCCCTCGTAGCGCATGGTGTCGGAGGGGCCGTCCTCGGTGCGTTTGTCTTCAATGGTGATCCGCAGACCGGCGTTCAGGAAGGCCTGCTCCCGCATCCGCTTGTGGAGGGTCTCATAGTCGTAGACCAGGGTATCGAACATCTCCGGGTCCGGCTTGAAGGTGATGACAGAGCCGGTGTCATCGCAGTCCCCGATGATCTGCATCTCCTGGGTGATGTGCCCTCGGGAGAACTTGATCTGGTAGACCTTGCCCTCCTTGTGGACTTCGGCCACCAGCCATTCGGACAGGGCATTGACCACCGACGCGCCCACGCCATGGAGGCCGCCGGAGACCTTGTAGCCCCCGCCGCCGAACTTGCCGCCGGCGTGGAGGACGGTGAAAACCACCTCCAGAGCGGGCCGGCCGGTCTGGGGCTGGATGTCCACGGGGATGCCGCGGCCGTTGTCCCGGACGGTGATGGTGTCGCCGGGGTTGATGGTGACGGTGATATTGTCGCAGTAGCCCGCAAGGGCCTCATCGATGGCGTTGTCCACGATCTCATAGACCAGGTGGTGCAGACCGGATTCCGAGGTGGAGCCGATATACATACCGGGGCGCTTCCGCACCGCCTCCAGACCCTCCAGAACCTGAATCTGCGAGCCGCCGTATTCGGATTCTACGTTGGTGTTTAAGAGTTCTTCGTTCATATTCGTCGTTCCTTTAACTGGAATTTGCTTTTCTGCTTGTAGGGGGCGGCGCCTTCGACGCCCCGGCATTCAGTCCACATACATACAATCCTCTTTCCATCTGCGGGGATTATCGTCAATATAGGACCAAATTTTTTGATAATCTTTTTCCCCCCGGATTACATGATCGTGATAGCCTCGTTGAAACACGTTTTCTCCAAGGTCTCGATTGCAAAAACGCTTGATTGTTCCAATCACGTGTAGAACCTTCTCGTTTGCTCTGGAAGTCAAGCTTTGCGTTTCATTGTGTTCAATTGCTAGAATCATGTGAAAATGATTTGGCATAATCACATATTTGTCTACGATCACGCAAGGAATGCGATTTGTGGATTCTATATAGCGTTCAAGGGTTTTTCCGATTTTTGATAGCTGTACCGACGGGGCGTCGAGGGCGCCGCCCCCTACAATCGTACCAAACAGCTTTTCTTTATTTCTGGCGCAAACCGTCAGAAAATAATACCCCGTATTGGAATAGCTGAAACAGCTGAGTCGGGTTGGTTTTCGACTGGGATTGTTCTGTTCCATCTATTGCAGCCTTCTGTGTTCGATTACTGTCGAGTTGAACTGAACCAGATAGACCCGGTTCAGACCGTATTCGGAGGTGAGAATAAAGGATTTCGGCAGATTATCGGTCGCTGTTACCACCTCGCCGTTTGCTTCGGCCTTAGACAGAAACTCTCTTGTTCTTTTTTCGTAGCTGCAGTTATCCAAATCGAAAATGCCCACGATGGAGCTGTCCCGGAGGGCCATATCGTTGCCGATGGGAACGTACATCTACAGCAGCCTCCCCTGTTCGATTCGGATTGTTTTTCCGATATGGGTCACCTTGTCCTGCTCGCAGCAGGTGATGAAAACCTGGCCGCTTTGGATGCGGTTCAGGACAAAGTCCTGGCGGCCCGGGTCCAGCTCGGAGAGCACGTCATCCAGCAGAAGCACCGGCAGCTCCCCGGTATCCGCTTCAAACAGGTCCCGCTCCGCCAGCTTCAGACTGATAGCAGCGGTACGGGTTTGGCCCTGGGAGGCAAAGGCCTTCATGGGCAGGCCGTTCAAGGCCGCCTCAAAATCGTCCTTGTGGGGGCCGGAAAGGCACTGCATGGATTCCAGCTCCGCCCGGTAATGGCTCTGCTGGTGCTCCTTCAGGCGGGCGTAGACCTCCAGGGCCGGGGCCGTGGGGTCCGTGACCGTGGAGACGGTCTGATAATTCAGACTCAGAGCCTCGCTGCCCCCGGAGAAGGCCTCGTGATGGGCGGCGGCCCGTTCCTCCAGCTGCCGCAGGTACTTGGCCCGGGTGGTGATGAGTATGGCCCCGGTCTGGGCCATGCGCTCGTTATAGTCCGGGATCAGCTCCAGCATTTCCGGCCGGTCCATCCGATCCCGCAGGACGGCGGCCTTTTGGGCCAGCAGCCGTTTATATTCCTCCAGGGCCTTGGCGTATTTGGGCCGGAGCTGACAGAGGGCGTCGTCCAGCAGCTTTCGCCGCTCCGCCGCGCCCTTTTTCAGAACCAGCAGATCCTCGGGACAGAACAGGACGGTATTCAGCACCCCGTCCAAGTCCTCCCGGGAAGGCTTTTTCACCCCGGAGAGAAAGAGCTGCCGGGGCCGCCGGGCGGCAAACAGAACAGCCCGAAGACTCTGTTCCCGGCCATAGGATTCTACCCGGGCTTCCAGGTCCGCAAACTCCGCCCCGAAGCGGATCAGCTCCGCCTCCTTCCGGGTCCGGAAGGCAGAGCCCCGGCTCAGATAACAGATTGCCTCCAGCAGATTCGTCTTTCCCTGGGCGTTTTCGCCCACGATCAGGTTGACGCCGGAATCGAAGGCGCAGGCGAAGGCCTCATAGTTACGAAAACCTTGAAGAGATAAGTTTCGAATTATCATAAATTCTCAATTCTTACTTCTCAATTCTCAACTATTCTTCTCCCTGGGTAACCAGGTATTTTCCGCCGTCAAACCCCACTACGTCGCCCGGACGGAGCTTCTTGCCCCGCATGGTGCAGACCTCGCCGTTGACGGTGACTTCCTCGTTGAGAATGAAATTCTTTGCCATTCCGCCGGATTCCACCGCGTTGGCAAGCTTGAGAAAGCTCTCCAGCTTGATAAATTCCGTAGTGATGGGAATACGCTGTTCCGCCGGGTTTATTCTTCGAACTCTGACTTTCATAATCAAACCTCTTCAGAAGTATTCTTTTTTTCTTTTAGTTTAACCGAACCGGCTGGATCAGGTATGTAAAGTCCGGGTCCTCCGGGCTGCAGGGCACCAGCAGGATGGGGCTCAGGCCGCCGGAGAGCAGAAGCGTGACCTCCTGGGTGGGAACGGCCTTCAGGGCCTCCAGCATATAGCGGCAGGAGAAGCCGATTTCGGTGTCCTTGCCGTCGCCGGCCAAACGGCAGCCGTCGGTGGCGGAGGCGATGGTGGTGACGGTGCGGAACTCCGCCCCGTCCTTGGAAAACAGGCAGCGAACCGGGCTCTTATACTTTTCGTTGACGATCAGGCCCACCCGCTCCACGGTGGCGGTGAGCTCCGCCACGTTGGCGGTGAGGGAAATGGGGGTGGATTCCGGAATGAAGCGGCGCCACTCGGCAAACTTGCCCTCCAGCAGGCGGCAGATCAGGGTGGCGTTCTCCACCGAGAAGGAAATGTGCTTCTTTCCCAGGGTGAAGCGAAGCTCGTCCTCCGTATCGGAGAGGATTTTTTCCAGCTCCTTCAAGGCGGCGGAGGGCACCACAAAGCTCATGGGCGCGAAGGCAGCGCCTTCTTCCCGATAGGCCCGTTTCGCCATGCGGTAGCCGTCGATGGCCACCATGGTGATGGTATCTCCCTGGGCCTCTACCAGACAGCCGGTGTAGATGGGATTGGCGGTGTCGTCAGAGACTGCAAAAATGGTGCCGGAAATCAGATTCCGCAGAGCGTTTTGAGGCAGCCGCACCGCGTTTTCTTCTTCCACGGCGGGGAGCTGGGGATATTCGTCCGCGGCGGAAGCCATAATTTGGAAGGAGGCCACGCCGCCCTTGATGGTGACCCGGTAGTTCTCGTCTACCTCAATGGAGACTGCCTCATCCGGCAGCTTGCGGATGATGTCGGCAAACATCCGGGCTGGCATAACGCATTCGCCGGGCTGGCGGATGTTGGCCTCCATACAGACGGTGATTCCCGTTTCCAGGTTATAGCCGGTCATTCGGAGGTCCTCCCCTGCCGCCATATAGATACCCTCCAAAAAGGCCAGGCTGCTCTTGGGGCTGACCGTCCGGGAAACGATGGAAATGGCGTTTCCCAGGGTAGTTTTTTCACAGGTAAACTTCATCACAAATCTCCTTCCTTCTCTCTCTCTTAGAGAGAAAGAGAGAATATATTACAGTAGTAAGCATCAGTAGGGGGTGTGGATTGGGGAAAACCCCCGGAATCAAATCTATTGCGTCGATTTCTCTCCACACAGCCTGTGGAAAGAAAGGACGATTTCCACAGCCCAATTGTTCGGAAAAACAGACGGTGGGATTCTCCACAGAAAGATTTCCACTTTCCACAGGCTGTGTGGAAAAGAAAAATCGCAGAATTTACAGCTTTGAGTTGATGTTCGCCGTGATGTCCCGCAGATTATCAATGATCTCCTTATCGTTTTTGGCGATCAGGGCCTCCACCTTTTGCAGGGAGGAAATGACGGTGGTATGATCCCGGCCAAATTCCCGGCCGATGTTTTTATAGCTCTGGTGGGTCATCTCCCGGATCAGATACATGGCAATCTGTCGGGGCATGACCACGTTGTTGGATTTCAGCCGGCCCCGAAGCAGGTTTTCCTCCACGCTGTAATACCGGGAGACCTCGCTGATAATCAGCGCCGGGGTGGGCAGATTATGGCCGGAATCCATATACATGTCCTTAATGGCCCGGGAGACGTTGGGCAGATCCAGGGGCATGCCGTTGAGCTCGTGGTAGGCCTTGATGATGTTCACAGTGCCTTCCAAAGACCGTACGTTGTTGGTAATATTCTCCGCAATGTAGTTGCAGATGTCGTCCGGCAGGTCCATGCCCAGGGAGTTAGCCTTATTCTGAATGATGGCCATGCGGGTCTCGTAGTCCGGCGGGATGATGTCGCAGATCAGACCGCCTTCAAAGCGGGTGCGAAGCCGGTCCGCCAGCAGGGAAATCTCGTTGGGCGGCCGGTCGGAGGTGACCACGATCTGCTTGCGGCCCTCAAAGAGCTCGTTGAAGGTGTGGAAGAACTCCTCTTCCGTGGAGGCCTTGCCGCCGATAAACTGAATATCGTCCATAAGCAGCAGATCCGCGTTCCGGTATTTTTTGCGGAATTCCACGTTTCGGTGTTCTCGCAGCGCGATAATCAGCTCGTTGGTGAACTGCTCAGAGCTGATGTATACAATGTTGAAATCGGGGTAATTTTGCTGAATGCGGTTGGCGATGGCGTAGAGCAGGTGGGTTTTGCCCAGGCCGGAGGGACCGTAGATGAACAGAGGGTTATAGGCGGAGGCCGGCTTGTCGGTGACCGCCAGGGCGGCGTTGTAGGCGAAGCGGTTGGAGGGACCCACAACGAAGGAATCGAAGGTGAACTGGGGATTGAAGCGAGGCTTGCCGGCCCGATCCTTGGACTTCTGGAACTCCGCCAGCTCCTCTTCACAGATTACAGCAATATCAAAATCCTGACCCATGAGCTCCCGGACTGCGTCATGGATATAGCCCAGGCAGCGGCGCTCCATGAAATCCTTGCAGAATTCCGAGGGGGCGTAGACGGTCAGCTTTTGTTCCGAGGTTTCGAGAATGTAGGATTGATCGAAGAATGTGGAGACGATGCCGGGGGTTAATCGCTCGTCCAGGTAGGCGATGACCTTGGCCCAAATGTAGGCGTTGGAATACATGAAAACACACCTCCGGAGTGGAAAAATACGAATACTACATCCCTTTTATTATACCATAAAAACCAAAGATTTACAAGTCTTTTTCGTGAATTTCTTTATTATATTGTATGGAGCCTGTTTCACTTCCCTTTTTCTAAAATTTAAAAACAAATGTTTGATTTTTACAGCAGCCTGGTATAAAATCAATGTGAGGTGAGATATATGGCGGAAAGTGAAAAACGAAACGAAATTCTGCGCTTTGTGCGGGACTACATAGATTCCCATGGCTATGGCCCCTCTGTCCGGGAAATCTGTGAGGCGGTGAGCTTAAAATCCACCGCCACTGCCCACTACCATCTTCGGCTGCTGAGGAAGGAAGGTCTTCTGAAAATGGAGGATGGGAAAAAGCGGGCCATTTCCATCGAAAGGACGGAAGCAACTGCGGAAGAACAACCGCAACCCTTGGTTGTTCCCATTGTCGGCGCCGTAGCGGCCGGTCAGCCCATTCTGGCCCAGGAGTCAATTGATGGTTATCTTCCCTGGGAAGGCGGCGAAGGCTGGTTTGCCCTGCGAGTGAAGGGCGAGAGCATGAAAAACGCCGGGATTCTCCCCGGTGATCTGGTGGTTGTTCGGCCCCAGCCCACGGCGGAGAACGGCGAAATTGTGGTGGCTCTTCTGGGAGACGAGGCAACGGTAAAGCGTTTCTCCCGAAAAAACGGCCACGTTCGGCTTTTGCCGGAGAACGAGGCCTTCTCCCCCATCGACGGGGATGACGCTTCCCTGATCGGTGTCGTGCGGGCTGTGGTTCGGGTGTACGGCTGAGTTGATTGGCAGGAGGCATCATGCAATAGGCAATACGAAAAAGACAATCACTGTATTTTTCGCATTTTCCATCCACAATTGTATGTTCAACGATTTTCTATTTAACGATTGCCTTTTTCTAACACTGTTTCACGTGAAACATACAAATTTCGACCTGATTTTCTCTTGCTTTTTCCCGCGAATGTGATATAATCAGGGAAAAAGTGCATGAAAGGAGAAAAAGCAGTGAAGCTTGTGGCCATTGTGAATCAGAAGGGCGGCGTGGGCAAGACTACCACAGCGGTAAATCTGACTGCCGCGCTCTGCGCCAAGGGAGCAAAGGTCCTGCTGGTGGACTTCGATCCCCAGGCTAACGCAACTTCCGGACTGGGCGTCAGCCGTCACAGCAAATACACCTCCTACGACGTTATCATCAACGGCGTTCCTGCCATGGACGCCATTGTGCACACCAAGTGGGGGGACGTGATCCCCTCCTCCTCTGCTCTGGCAGGCGCGGGTGTGGAGTTGGCGGATATGGAACACAGAGAGTTTGTGCTGAAAAAAGCGCTGGAGCCTGTGGCGGAGCTTTATGACTATGTGTTCATCGACTGTCCGCCTTCCCTGGAGCTGTTGACGCTGAACGGCCTTTGTGCCGCTTCACAGATTCTGATTCCTGTGCAGTGCGAGTATTACGCGCTGGAGGGTCTTTCCGATCTGATGTCCACCATGCGGGTGGTGAAAAAGCGGCTGAATCCCCAGTTGACGGTGTTTGGCGTGCTGCTGACCATGTATGACGGCCGCACCAACTTCTCCAGCCAGGTGGCCCAGGAGGTCCGGCGCTTCTTCCCCGGTCGGGTTTATGCGGCGGCCATTCCCCGCAACGTCCGTTTGGCGGAGGCGCCCAGCCACGGCATGCCCATTACTGCCTACGACAAGCACAGCAAGGGCACAAAGGCGTATATGCAGGTTGCGGAGGAAATTCTTCGCGGCCACAGTAAATAGGAGTACAAGGTATGAAGAAACAATCAGGATTAGGCAGAGGACTCAGCGCTCTGCTGGAAGATCCAAATCTGGAATTTACCCAGCAAAAGGGCGGAATCAGCTCGGTTCCGATTCATAAGGTAGAGCCAAATCCTCTGCAGCCGCGACGGGAGTTCGATCCCGAGGCGCTGCAATCGCTGGCGGATTCCATTACGGCCCACGGCATGATCCAGCCCTTGACGGTGCGGGAGTTGCCCGGCGGCTACTACCAGATTATCGCCGGCGAGCGCCGCTGGCGGGCTGCCCGGCAGGCTGGCCTGCAGGAGGTCCCGGTTCTGGTGGTGGAAGCTGACGATCGGAAGGTCATGGAGCTGGCGCTGGTTGAGAACCTCCAGCGGGAAGACCTGAACCCCATGGAGGAAGCCCAGGGTTATCGGTCTTTGATGGAAGACTACGGCCTGACCCAGGCGGAGACTGCCGAACGGGTTGGCAAGTCCCGGCCCGCAGTGGCCAACGCCCTGCGGCTGCTGAGTCTTTCGGAGGATTTGGCAGAGCTGGTCCGCAACGGGACCCTCTCCCCCGGCCACGCAAGGGCGTTGCTGGGCGTCAAGAGCGAAAAGCTCCGCAAACAGGCCGCTCAGCGGATCATTGCCCTGCAGCTCTCTGTCCGTCAGGCGGAGACCCTCTGCAAGAATCTGGAAAAACCCAAGCAGGAGACCAAGGAAGCCCCCCTGGAGGTGGACTACGTGGCGGAATGCGAAAAGTCGCTGAGCCGCCGGCTGGGTCGTAAGGTCCGCATTGTCAACGGCAAAAACAAAGGCCGCTTTGAGCTGGAATTTTACGGGCAGGATGATTTGAACCGCCTGCTTTTCGCCTTGCAGCGGATCTCCATCAAAGATAAGGGGGAAGCACAGGATGAGTGAGACCGAAAAAGACCTTCAGGCCCAGGTCAGTCAGCAGGAGGACCACACGCCCCCTCCGGAAGACCCTTCTCAGGTACTCTCCCCGCGCCGCAGATCCGCGCTGGTGACTTACCTGGCGATACTCTTTGCCGTGGCTTTCCTGTTTGTTGCGATTACCATGGCTATGGAGGCCAAGCGCTTGAAAATTTCAAATGAAGCGCTGGAGGACGACAGCAAGAAAACCTCCGCTTCTCTGAACAACAGCATCAATGCCTTGCAGGAGGAAAATCAGCGGCTGCAGCTGGTGAATCAGGACCAGCAGAGCGAGATTGAAGAGCTGAAGATCAGGTTTGCGGAGATGGAATCAGCCGCTTCCGAGGCATCCGCCCAGCAGGAGACGCTGGAGGCGGAGATTGCGTCCCTCGGTGAGGCAATGGCAAGCCTGGAGGAAGAAAAGGCCGGTCTGGAAACGCGGGTTGAGGAGCTGACAAAGCAGGCACAGGATGCTGTGACCGCCAGCGAGCTGCTGCAGAAGGCCATCGCCCTGAACGAGGAGGGCAAAATGACGGAGCTTTCAAAGATTTTGCTCCAAATTGCCCCGCTGCGGGACAGCCTCTCCCCCACCGAACAGGAAATCTACGAGAGCCTGCAAATTGATTGATTTTTTCAATCATTCCACTATAATAAATGAACAATCGCATGAAAGGTGAACTAATATCATGTTAGATATTCGCAGAATTAAAGATAATCCCGATGAAATCAAGCGGCTGCTCCGGGCCAAGGAGGTCGACTGCGACGAGGCCGTGGACAAGATCCTGGAGCTGGATCAGAAGCGCCGGGAGCTGATCGCCTCCACCGAGGCCAAGAAGGCCGAGCAGAACAAGGTTTCCAAGCAAATCCCCGTGCTGAAAAAGCAGGGCCAGGACGTAGCCCCCATCTTCCAGCAGATGACAGAGCTGAAAAACCAGATTGCGGACAACGACAAAGCCCTCACCGACGTGGAGGCCGAGTATCGGACCTGGATGCTGAGCCTTCCTAATCTCCCCGACCCCGACCTGAAGGCCGGCGGCAAGGAGAACAACGAGCCCCTGCGCTACTACGGCGAGCCCCACAAGTTCGACTTTGAGCCCAAGCATCACGTGGACCTCTGCACCGACCTGGGCCTGATCGACTATGAGCGGGGTACCAAGCTGGCGGGCACCGGCTTCTGGATCTACACTGGCCTGGGCGCCCGGTTGGAATGGGCTCTGCTGAACTATTTTATGGACTGCCACCTTGCGGACGGCTATGAAATGGTGATTTTGCCCCATATGCTGGAGTACAAATGCGGCGAAACTGCTGGGCAGTTCCCCAAATTTGCCGACGAGGTCTATAAGATCGCCAACCCTACCGATGAGCGTATCCACTTCATGCTGCCCACAGCGGAGACGGCCCTGGCCTCCTTCCACCGGGACGAGATTTTGAAGCAGAGCGAGTTGCCCCACAAGATGTTCGCCTATACCCCCTGCTTCCGCCGGGAGGCCGGTTCCCACCGGGCCGACGAGCGGGGAATGGTGCGCGGCCACCAGTTCAATAAGATCGAAATGTTCCAGGTCACCCTGCCGGAGAAGTCTGACGAGGCCTTTGAGGAGCTGGTTACCAAGGCGGAAAACCTGGTGAAGGGCCTTGGCTTCCACTTCCGCACCGTCAAGCTGGCGGCGGGCGATTGCTCCGCCTCCATGGCAAGAACCTACGACATCGAGATTCAGATTCCCTCCATGAACGGCTATAAGGAGGTTTCCTCCGTGTCCAACGCCCGGGATTATCAGGCCCGGCGGGGCAATATCCGCTTCCGTCGAGAGGAAACCGGCAAGATCGAGTTTGTCCATACCCTGAACGGCTCCGGCCTGGCCACCTCCCGCATCTTCCCCGCTATGGTGGAGCAGAACCAGCGGGCAGACGGCTCCATCGTGGTTCCCGAGGTGCTGCGCAAGTACCTTGGCGGCCTGGAGATCATCTCCAAGTAGGGACGGCACGCGCCCGTCCGCGGTTTGGCAGCGTATGTTCCGGTCTTCGGACCGAACAGATAATAAAGGAATCATCGAGAAAGGAGGTAAATGTAATGGCAAAAAAAGAGAAGAAGGGCATTGTGAAGGAGTTTAAGGAGTTCGCGCTCCAGGGCAATCTGTTTGATATGGCCGTCGGCGTCCTGATCGGCGGTGTGTTCAAGGATCTGGTCAGCTCTTTCACGAACAACGTTATCATGCCCATCATCGGCATCTTCACCGGCAGCGTGGACTTTTCCGCTTGGAAGGTGGCCCTGCCCTCCCTCTTCGGCGACAAGGTGGACCCTGAAACCGGTGAAGTGATCAAGAATTATCTGAACGTCGGCAATTTTATCTCCAGCATCATCACCTTCCTCATCTTGGCTTGGGTCATCTTCCTGATGATCAAAGGCATGAATCATCTGCGTGCCAAGGCCAAGAAGGCCAAGGAAGAGGAGAAGAAAGAAGAACCCGCCCCTCCCGAGCCCTCCGCCGAGGAGAAACTCTTGATTGAAATCCGTGACCTGCTGGCAAAGAAGTAATGAAAAGAAAAGGACGAGACGATCCTTCGGGTCGTCTCGTCCTTTTGTAAATATGGGAGTATCTGCTCAGCGGGTTCGTAGCGGCGTGCAGCTGCGCGGCCATAAAGCCCCTGCCTCGGCAAATTTACAAAATCCCTTCCCCGTTGAATTCCGGCACGTATTCCAGGCTGGCGGCCTCCGGACCCTGGATAAATCCGTCGTCCAGGCCGAAGAAATAGAGCCAGGAAAGGACCGTATCGTATTCCTCCGGGGTTATGGGACGGTCAAAGGGTGGAAGCTTGGCGGCTGGGCCCATGGGTACGTATTGACTCATGAGCGACACAAGAACCGTGCCTTTTTGGAAGGTATTTGCAATCCATTCCAGCACGCCGATGGAGTTGTCCACCTGGCCGGGAAGAATCAGGTGCCGAATCAGAACGCCCCGCTTCATTAACCCGTTTTCGATAACGGCAGGCCCGGTCTGACGGTACATTTCCAGAATGGCTGCTTTAGCGGTTTCCACGTAGTCCGGCGCGGCAGAGAGAACGCGGGCTAGGCCAGGATCAGAGTATTTCAGATCCGGCAGCCAGACGTCCACCTTCCCCTCCAGCGCCCGCAGGGTCTCCACGCGCTCGTAGCCGCCGCAGTTGTAGACAAGGGGTACCGGCAGCCTGGGCTCCAGAGCCGGTAGAATGTCGGGCAGAAAGTGCGTGGGCGTCACCAGATTGATGTTGTGGTGTCCTTCTGCAATTAAACCTTCAAATATAGCCTGCAGGCGGTCCGAATTCAGCGCGTAGCCGTGCTCTCGGGTGGAAATCTCATAGTTTTGGCAGAACTTGCAGCGCAGGGTACAGCCAGAAAAGAACACCGCGCCGGAGCCGTATTCGCCGGAAATCACCGGTTCCTCCCAGTAGTGTCCGGCCGCTCTTGCGGCCACGGGGTATGCCGGCATTCCGCAGAAGCCCCGTTCCCCTGTCGTTCGATCTACGCCGCACATGCGGGGACAAAGGGTGCAGTGGGTATAGGAAAGAGTTTGTTCCATAGTCCGAAATCCTCTTCGGTAAAAAAAGATTGTTTTGTAAGCATAGCGCCTGACTTGCAGCTATCATAACAGAAAATATCCCGTTCTGCAAGGTTTACTATCATCAAATTTTGTGATAGAATAGGAACAGCAAAATGTTTCACGTGAAACAAAAAGGAGGCTGTCATGCTGAAGGTCGGACAAGTTGAACAGACCGAGATTACCGGCTATTCCTCGGAGGGAATGGGTATTTGCAGAATTGACGGCTGTGCGGTATTTGTCCCAAACGCGATTCGCGGCGAGCTCTGCGAGATCAAGGTCACGCACGTCAGCCGGAACAGCGCCCATGGAAAGATTGAGCAGATCATCAGGCGCTCCCCTCACAGAATACCCAGGTCCTGCCCGGAGGCCAAGCGCTGCGGCGGCTGCCAGCTTCATCACATGGACTATGAAGAAGAGCTGGCCTTCAAGGCGCAAAAGGTCACCGACGCGCTGAACCGAATCGGAAATCAGCGCATTCCGCTTGTGCGGATCACCGGCGCGGATGGAATTACAAAGGAATCAGGGATTGCAAGAGGCGTGCTCCAAGGTCAGAGCGTCTCTTCGGTAGGAGCGGTCATTGGCCGCCCGTCCAAGGCAGTGAACGGTGGAGAGCAAGATGAGGGAATGCGGGGACGGATTCTTCGCTACACTCAGAATGACGGCGTAAGGGGCGGCGCCCTCGACGCAGCGTTTACCGGCGGTAACGGAATGCAGGAAGAGAAAGCAATTCCGGCGGATGCTTTTGCTTACCGGAACAAGGCCCAATATCCTGTGGCGGAGCAGGATGGGAAGCCCGTGGCGGGTTTCTATAGAAACCGAACCCACGAAGTGATTCCCGTGAAACGCTGCGCCATACTTCCGGAGATTTTTGACCGGGTTCGGGACGTGGTGATCCGCTGGGCGTCGGAGGACCGTGTTTCCGTCTACGACGAGCATACCGGGAAGGGCCTGTTGCGGCATATCTATGTGCGAAAGGGCGCGGTGACCGGACAGATCATGGTCTGTCTGGTGGTGAACGGAAAGAGCCTCCCCCGGGAACAAAGGCTTGTAAACGCTCTGTGCCGAGAGATTCCCGGCCTGAGCTCCGTGGTGCTTTCTGTGAATACAAGAAACACCAACGTGGTCCTGGGGGACGAATTCCGGACCCTCTGGGGGAAGGACGAAATTGAGGACGAGCTCTGCGGCTTCAGCTTCCGCCTCTCTCCCCGATCGTTCTATCAGGTGAACCACGACCAGGCCCAGCGGCTCTATGCAAAAGCCGTGGAGCTGGCGGAGCTTCACGGGACGGAAACCGTCCTGGATCTCTACTGCGGCACCGGTACCATTACCCTGGCGCTCTCCCGGAAGGCAGGCCGGGCCATCGGGGTGGAGGTGATTCCCCAGGCCATCGAGGACGCCAAGGAAAACGCCCTGAGAAACGGCGTAAATAACGTGGAATTTTTCTGCGCGGACGCCGGGGAGGCAGCGCAGCGATTTGTCGCGGAGACGGCAGGCAACAGAAAACAGGAGACGTCTCTCGTCTCTCAAAATAAAGCCGGGGAAACGGATCCTTCGACTCCGCTGCGCTTCGCTCAGGATGACGAACCTGGGAAAATTGACGTGATCGTCGTGGACCCACCCCGGAAGGGACTTGCCCCGGAAGTGATTGACGCCGTGGTGACCATGGCCCCGGCCCGGGTGGTTTACGTCTCCTGTGATCCCGCCACCCTCGCCCGGGACGTAAAGCTGTTTTCCGAACGGGGCTATTCCCTCACCCACGCAGAGGCCTTTGATTTGTTTCCGAGAACGTTCCACGTGGAGACGGTGGTATTGATGACGAGAGCTGGTATTGAAGCTACGGGACAGAAGTAGGAAATAATATGATCAAAAAAGTAATTACGGCTATAATCATAAAAAGAAAAATACACAAAAATTTGAAGAAAAATGGATTCAGTCGAAAGAAGCTAAAGAAGGATTTTGAAAAGCATATGAATCGCAAGTTGGATATCCGAGAAATATTGTCCAGAGATTATTCAGTTTTTGTTATTGTAGATGCATATGAGTATTGTATGAGAAAGTGCAATTGGGAGCCGTCTGCTTTGAAGCCAGGAGCCATGAAAGATTTTTTGCTTTGTATGGATTTTTCAGGATGGGTCGGTAACGGCGGCATTTCTCAATTCATTGAAAATACTTCTGACGATATGATTATGGAAACAATAGAAGCTTTGAAAACGATTGATGACGTATTTGCGGATTTGCTGACGTCTGCAGTGCAGTTGTTTCCGAATGGCGTAATTCCAGAAAATCAGGACTTTAAAATACAAATTTTGAATGACTTGCGCGAAGATACTGACAAGCGTATGTTAGATATTGATACGGCTGCTTACATGCACGACGATACACGAAACTTTTATCACTATCTGCAGCTTCATAAAAGTGATTTTTTAGATTTTTGATCAATCAGTTCCGGTTCGCTAATATTTTTATAGAGTTTAAAATGCTGATTTGAGTGAGAAAGATCATGGTAATCCTTATTACAGGAGCATCCCACGTTGGAAAAACGCTCCTGGCACAACGAATGCTCGAAAAGTACAAATACCCGTATCTTTCAATCGACCATTTGAAGATGGGGCTTATTCGTAGCGGCCTTACGGAGCTCACACCGGAGGATGATGAGGAACTAACGGACTATTTGTGGCCGATCGTTCGGGAAATCATAAAGACGGCCATAGAAAATCATCAGAATCTGATCGTGGAAGGGTGTTATATACCCTTTGATTGGAGAGACGGTTTTGAGGAACAGTATCTTCAATCGATCAGATTTATCTGTCTGGCTTTTTCAGATGAATATATAGATTTGCATTTTGAAGAGATAAAAGCGCAT
>JAEEKA010000068.1 GCA_016282135.1 Oscillospiraceae bacterium | reverse complement strand
CGGAACCGACGATTACCAGGAAGGGCCTAAAAATCCTTTGAAGGGCATATCGGTGAAGTCCCTGGTGCTTGCTTGTTTCGCCCAGATTCGGGTGGGTGCTGGGGGTTAAGGTTTCCGGGCGGCCATCAATGGCATGATGGTAACGACCCGGTTACCGTGGAGACCTGTTTTCGTGCGGCCGCCGCACATCCAGTGGACAAGGACGGCGTACGGGACAGGAGATGAACCTGCATTGCGGTGCGTTGAACGTGCTGTGTGCAGTGTAGCCTGCCTTGCGTGGATACGATGGGGAAAGAGGAGTCACGCGCACTTACCTGTGGCCACAGGCAAAGACGATATTCTCTGGAAACCGTATCTGCAAAAGAGGCTAAGAATCGACGGCATCCGGGGTGGAAAACACCTAGGCAGTCATCTGTGGGTACTCGAGGGATTACAGTGCGGACTCAGTGGCAATCGGGTATTGTGCGCTGGCAACGGCACAGCACAGGCATGAAAAGGGAACTGCCCGTTCGGTGACGGCGGGTTGCCTGCGGGGAAAGCCAACCCGACCTAAGCCGCAAGATTTACTTCGAGTATCGCCACCATTTCATTTCATTCATATTGAGGAAATCACCTTTGAAACAAAAATTCGACTCAAACGAAAAACCTGACCCAAGACACCGAAAAAACAACGGCGGGAAATCCGGCTCCAGGGTACGCTGGCTTATCGCAATCTTCCTAATGGCGCTGATCATTTCCGCAGCCTTTTCCTTCCTGTCTCAGGAGCTGCTGGGCGCCGCCTCTCTGTTTGGAGCCTTTGCCGTTCTGCTGGCTATTATTTCAATCGGCATTTTCTTTGATTTGCTGGGCGTGGCGGTGACCGCCGCTGAGGAGAAGCCGTTCCACTCCATGGCATCCCGGAAGGTTCCGGGCGGGGCTGAGGGAATCTGGCTGCTCCGCAACGCAGGGAAGGTATCTTCTGTCTGCTGCGATGTGGTTGGCGATATTTGCGGCATTATTTCCGGCGCAGCAGCCGCCGTGGTTGCCGTGGAGGCGTGGAACAGCCTCCTGCATCCCTCCCTCAAGGTGATCCAGCTGCTGCTCTCGGCGCTGGTTGCCGCCTTGACCATTTTAGGCAAGGCCTTCTGCAAGCAGATTGCCCTTGACCACTCTACTACAATCGTGCATAAGGCCGCCAGAATCATCTGGCGTTTCAAGCATGTGTTTTCAAGAAAGAATAAGATACAGAAATGACGGATTTCATACATATTCCATCCGCGGAGGAGCTTCGGGCCATGAACGGGCAGGAGCTGCGAAAGCTCTGTGAGGAGATTCGCGGCTTCCTGGTAGAACAGGTTTCTGCCACCGGCGGCCATCTGGCATCCAACCTGGGTGTGGTGGAGCTGACTGTAGCCATCCACCGCGTGTTTGATACCTCCAAGGATCGCCTTGTTTTCGACGTGGGCCATCAATCCTACGTTCATAAGATTTTGACCGGCCGGGCAGACCGTTTTCCCACCCTGCGGAAGCTGGACGGCCTGGCGGGCTTTCCCAAGCCCGGCGAGAGCGTACATGACGCCTTCATTGCCGGACACGCCTCCAATGCCGTTTCCGTTGCCCTGGGCATGGCCCGGGCCCGGACTCTGCGGGGCGATGACTACAACGTGATCGCCCTTATGGGAGACGGCGCTCTGACCGGGGGCCTGGCCTACGAGGGCCTGAACGACGCGGGCTCCACCGGAGAGCCGCTGATCGTGATTCTCAACGACAACGGCATGTCCATCACCCCCAACGTCGGCGCCATGGCGAAGCACCTTTCCAATATCCGCAACAGGCCCAGCTACTATCAGCTGAAAAAAACCTGGCGAAACGCCACCAAAACCACGGCGGTGGGCCGCGCCCTTTATAACGGCGTGCACCACGTCAAAGAGGGCCTGAAAAAGCGCCTGATCAGCTCCAACATGTTCAACGAAATGGGCTTTGAATATTTCGGGCCTGTGGATGGGCATGATGTGGAAAAGCTGACCTGGCAGTTGATGCAGGCCCGGGATCTGAGAAAGCCCGTGATCCTCCACGTGATTACCCAAAAGGGAAAGGGATACCGTCCCGCGGAGGAGAACCCGGATCAGTTCCACGGCGTCGGGCCCTTTGACGCCGAGACAGGCGCTCCCGCCTGCTGCGGAAAAACCTGCTTTTCCGATACCTTTGGCAAGACCCTGACCGCCCTGGCAGATACGGATTCCCGCATCTGCGCCATCACCGCGGCAATGCAGAACGGAACCGGCCTGGATCCCTTTGCCGCCGCCCACCCGGAGCGCTTCGGGGACGCGGGAATCGCCGAAGGCCACGCGGTTGCCATGGCAGCCGGACTTGCCAAGCAGGGTATGATCCCTGTGGTAGCCATCTATTCCACTTTTCTGCAGCGGGCTTTCGATATGCTGATCCACGACGTGGCCATTCTGAATCTCCACGTGGTGTTCGCTGTAGATCGGGCGGGCCTGGTGGGCGCCGACGGCGAGACCCATCACGGCGTCTTTGACGTGGGTTTCCTGCGGCAGGTCCCCGGCATGCGGATTTTCTGCCCCGCCAATCAGGCGGAGTTGGCCTCCATGCTGAAAACCGCGGTTCTGGAGCTGGACGGGCCGGTCGCGGTCCGCTATCCCCGGGGGGGGGACGGACGCTATACAGAGGTTTGCAGGAATCCCGTGCTGCGGCAGGGGAGGGATCTCACCCTCTGCGCTTACGGCACCACGGTCAATACCATGCTGGACGCAGCGGAGCTTCTTGCCGCGGATGGAATCGAGGCCGAGGTGGTCAAGCTGAACTGCATCCGTCCGCTGGACGACGCATGCCGGGTTTCCGCCCGGAAGACCGGCTCCCTGCTGCTGACGGAGGAGTGCCCGACCCACAGCGGAATCTTTGACGAGCTTGCCGCGGATCCCGTCCTGGCTTCGGTGAAAAAGCGGGGCCTGACTCTGGGAGAGGGCTTCATCCAGCACGGCGCTGTTCCCGAACTGCTGCGCCGCGCCGGCCTGGACGCCGAGGGTGTCCGCCGCGCTGCCCTGGAGCTTCTCAAGGAGGAAGGCCGATGAAACAGAAGGAACGCCTGGACGTGCTGCTGACAGAGCAGGGCCATGCAGAATCCAGGGCCAAGGCGCAGGCGCTGATTATGTCCGGCCTGGTCTACGTGGACGGACAGAAGGTGGATAAGCCCGGCTTTGCCGTGGAATCGACCCGAAATATCGAGGTGCGCGGAGTGGCCTGTCCCTATGTCAGCCGGGGTGGGCTCAAGCTGGAAAAGGCCCTGCGGGACTTCAGCGTAGACCCCACCGGTTTTGTCTGCTCCGATTCCGGCGCCTCCACCGGAGGCTTTACGGACTGCCTGCTGCAGCAGGGTGCCAGGAAGGTCTTTGCCATTGACGTGGGCTACGGTCAGCTTGCCTGGAAGATCCGCAACGATCCCCGGGTGGTCTGTATGGAGCGCACCAACATTCGCAACGTCACCCTGGCCGATCTGGGAGAGCCGCTGGACCTGTCCGTGGTGGATGTCTCCTTCATTTCCTTGAAGCTGGTGCTCCCGGTGATCCACGCGCTGCTGAAGCCGGAGGGCCAGGTTCTCTGCCTGATCAAGCCCCAGTTTGAGGCAGGGAAGGAAAAGGTCGGAAAGAAGGGCGTGATCCGGGATCCGGCGGTCCATCAGGAGGTTCTGGAAAGCTTCCTGGACACCGCTGCGGCCCTGGGTTTTACGGTCCGAAACCTGACGTTCTCCCCGGTGAAAGGTCCCGAAGGCAATATCGAATTCCTGGGCCATCTTTCCAAGGCGCCCTGCGTCCCCTTTGAACCTGACTGCGCGCAGATTGTCCGGCAGGCCCATGAGAGCCTGGATTCCCAGAAGGAGAATAATGCATAGTTTATGAAACGTGTAGTAATGACCCCCAACCCCTATCGGGATCGGGACTTTGCCTGCGTGCTGGAGGCGAAGGAGATTCTGGAGTCCTCCGGCGTGGAGGTAAAGATCTGCCTGGCCTTCGAGGTGGATCCCAGCTTTGAGCTTCCGGCCTACGTGCAGCTCTCGGAGCTTCAGGAGGAGATCAAAACGGCGGACGCTCTGATCTGCTTCGGCGGCGACGGCACCATTCTGCATTCCTCCAAGCTGGCGATGCGTCGCGGAATCCCTATACTCGGCGTGAATATCGGCACCGTGGGCTTTATGGCGGAGCTGGAATCCGGCGAGATGGATCTGCTCCGCAAACTGGCGATTGACGACTATACCGTCGATGAACGCATGACCATCTACGTCCGCCTGATCCACGAGGGTAAGGTAATCCACCGGGACGTGGCGCTGAACGACGCCGTGGTGACCAAGGGCGCCGTAGCTCGGGTGATCCAGACCTCTGTGTTCCTGGACGGGGTGGAGGCCATGAACTTCTCCGGCGACGGCCTGATTGCCGCCACCCCCACGGGCTCCACCGCCTATTCTATGTCCGCCGGCGGGCCCATCGTAGAGCCCCAGGCTGACAACATTATCCTCACCCCTATCTGCGCCCACAATCTCCAGCCCAGAAGCCTGATTGCCTCTCCCAACCGCAAGGTGGAGATTCAGGTGGGGCGGATCAACCGCCGCAACGCCTTTCTGTCCGTGGACGGCGGCAAGGCTCTGCGAGTCTTCACCGGCGATAAGATCCTGTTGGAAATGGGCAACCAAAAGACGAAACTATTGAAATTGAAGAACACGACGTTCTTTGATATAGTGAAGTCGAAACTCAACCAGTAAACTTAGAGACGAGAATGGAGTAATCATTATGAAATCACAAAGACAAACCAAGATCATGGAAATCATCGCCTCCAAGGATATCGAGACCCAGGAGCAGCTTCTGGAGGAGCTTCGCCAGGCAGGATTCCATAGCACCCAGGCCACGATCTCTCGTGACATCAAGGAGCTGCGGATTCTCAAGGACCTGACTGCAATGGGAACCTACCGGTATTCTATCGGCACCAAAGAGACCTCCGGCGCATTTTCCAACCGCCTGAACGCAATCTTCAAGGAGAGCGTGATCAGCTACGACTACGCGCAGAACATCGTGGTGGTCAAGACCCTTCCCACCCTGGCCCCGGCTGCCGGCCGCGCCATTGACGCCATGAACATGTCCGTAGTGGTGGGTACCCTTGCCGGTGACGACACCCTGCTGATCATCATGCGGGACGTGCAGTCCGCCATCGGCTTTTGCATCGAAATTAAGAAATTGCTCGACTGATCCATGCTGACCCTTTTGCACATCGAAAACATCGCCGTCATAGAAGCCGCCGACATCAGCTTTGACCGGGGCTTCAACGTACTGACCGGCGAGACAGGCGCAGGCAAATCCATCATCATCGACGCCATCTCCGCCATCCTGGGGGAGCGGGCGTATCGTGAGGTCATCCGTACCGGCGCGGATCGGGCCTTTGTGTCCGCCGTCTTTGACGGAGTTCCGGTGCTGGACTGGTTTGCCGAGTACCAAATTCCCTATGAGGATGAGCTGCTGATCCAGCGGGAGATTTTCCTGGACGGAAGGAATCTCTGCCGGGTCAACGGCCGGGGCGTCACGGTGGGACAGCTCCGTGTTCTGGGTCGGCAGCTCATCTCCATCCATGGTCAGCATGATTCGCAGCAGCTCTTCGACGAGCAGACCCACCTGGGCCTGCTGGACGCCTTTGCGGCGGATGAGGAGCTGCTGGCTCGCTATGCCGCCGCCTGGGAGCGGGTCAAGACCTGCAAGGCGGCGCTGGACCGGCTGTCCATGGACGAGAGCGAGAAGGCCCGGCGCCAAGAAATGCTGCAATTCCAGATCAAAGAGCTGGAAAAGGCGAATTTGCAGCCTGGCGAGGATGAGGCCTTGGAGCAGCGGCAGAGGCTGCTGATGAACGGCGAGAAGCTGTCCGCCGCCGTTCAGGACGCGATCACGTCTCTGGACGGAGACGAGGACAGTCAGGGTGCTGCCGAGCTGCTGGACGGAGCGCTTGCCCGTCTGGCAGGTGTTTTGCGCTTTGACGAAGGGCTCTCCGGACCCCATGACAGGCTCCGGGAGCTGAGCTTCGCCCTTTCCGATCTGGGAGAGGAGCTTCGGGATTACCGGGACAGCCTGGGCTATTCCGAGGAGGAGATCGATGAGATCGGCGCCCGGCTGGACCTGATCCACAAATTAAAACGAAAATACGGCTCCAACTGTGCCGAAATGCTGGACTACCTGGCAGGAGCGAAGGCGGAGCTGGATGATATTATCTTCGCGGAAGAGAAGATCAAGCAGGCCGAGAAGGCCCATGCCGCCGCGGTTGCCGACGCCCGGGAAATTGCCCTCCGGCTCCGTCAGGTTCGGCAGGACGCAGCCGCAGAGCTGGAACGGCGGGTCTGTTTGGAGCTTGCCGAATTAAATATGCCGAAGGTCCAGTTCCTCTGCGAGTTTTCCGAGGTTTCCCTGGGAGCGGAGGGGCTGGATGGTCTGCGCTTTTTGATGAGCGCCAACCTGGGCGAGGCGGTGAAGCCCCTTTCCAAGGTGGCCTCCGGCGGCGAGCTGGCCCGGATCATGCTGGCCATGAAGAACGTGATGGCTGCCCATGACCAGGTGGGCACGATGATCTTCGACGAGGTGGATGCCGGCGTCTCCGGCCGGGCCGCCCAAAAGGTGGCGGAGAAGCTCCGCAAGGTGGCGGAAGGCCGCCAGGTGCTCTGCGTCACCCATCTGCCCCAGATTGCCGCCCTGGCGGAGCACCATTTGCTGATCGAAAAAACCGAGCGGCAGGGGAGGACCTATACGGAGGTCACCCTTCTGGATCGCACCGGCCGCATCCGGGAGCTAGCCCGGATGATCGGCGGCGCGGAAATCACACCGACAACCCTGAAAAGCGCGGAAGAAATGCTTAGTTAATCGCATTTTATACTGGAATAATTCAATCCGAGGAGAATACAATGGGAATCTACGAAGAACTTGTCGCCCGGGGACTGATTGCCCAGGTGACCAACGAGCCCGAGATCCGGGACATGATCAACGCCGGCAAGGCCACCTTCTACATTGGCTTTGACTGCACCGCCGACAGCCTCACCGCCGGACATTTTATGGCCCTGACCCTGATGAAGCGGCTGCAGATGGCGGGCAACAGGCCTATCGCCCTGATTGGCGGCGGCACCACCATGATCGGCGACCCCTCCGGCCGTACCGACATGCGGAAAATGCTGACCAAGGAGGACATCGACCACAACGCCGAGTGTTTCAAAAAGCAGATGTCCCGTTTCATCGAGTTCGGCGAAGGCAAGGCCCAGATGGTCAACAATGCCGAGTGGCTGCTGAACCTGAATTACGTGGAGCTGCTCCGGGAGGTAGGCGCCTGCTTCTCCGTCAACAATATGCTGCGGGCCGAGTGCTACAAGCAGCGGATGGAGAAGGGCCTGTCTTTCCTGGAATTCAACTATATGATCATGCAGTCCTATGACTTCTACTATCTCTTCCGCCACTACGGCTGCAACATGCAGTTCGGCGGCGACGACCAGTGGTCCAATATGCTGGGCGGCACGGAGCTGATCCGCCGCAAGCTGGGCAAGGACGCCCACTGCATGACCATCACCCTGCTGACGGATTCCCAGGGCAAGAAGATGGGCAAAACCGCCGGCAACGCGGTCTGGCTGGACCCCAACAAGACCAGCCCCTTTGAGTTCTACCAGTACTGGCGCAACGTGGGCGACGCGGACGTGCTCAAGTGCATCCGCATGCTGACCTTCCTGCCCCTGGAGCAGATCAATGAAATGGACGGCTGGGAGGGGGAACACCTCAACAAGGCCAAGGAGATTCTGGCCTTTGAGCTGACCAAGATGGTCCACGGCGAGGCAGAGGCGGAGAAGGCTCAGAACGCTGCCCGGGCGCTTTTTGCCGGCGGCGTGTCCGACGAGAACATGCCCACCACCGAGCTGTCCGAGGCCGATTTTACCGACGGCAAAATCGACGTGATCACCGTCCTGACGGCCTGCAAGCTGGCTGTATCCCGTTCCGACGCCCGCAAGCTGATCCAGGGCGGCGGCATCACGGTAAACGAGGAAAAGGTTACTGCCTTTGACCTGAGCTTCACCGCCGACCAGCTTCGGGACGGTCTGCACATCCGCAAGGGAAAGAAGGTCCATCATAAGGCGATTCTGAAAGCCTGAACGGACCCCGATGATAGAAAATAAAAAGTCGAGGAGGCAAACGCCATGCCCGAACCAACCACCCAATTCCGCGCGGCCCTGCACGGATACAACCGAGAGGACGTGGTCGATTATATCGACCGGATGACCAAGGAGCACGATGACACCGTACAGCGTCTGCAAAAGGCGAACGCCAAGCTCCGGGACGAACTGGCGGAGGCGAATGAGGCGCTTGCCGCGGCAAAGGAGAACACCGAGTCGGAAAAGGCACTTTCCGACGCCCAGACCCTGATCGCGGATCTTCGCAGTCTCAATGAGGAGCAGGAGGATCGGATCCAAGGCCTGGAGGAAGAGCTTGCCCAGGCCCGGGCCGAGCGGGAAGCCGAGACGGTTCCCATGACCATGGATCAAGAGGAGGCATTAGAGCGTCTGCAAAAGGACAATGAACGGCTTCAGACGGAGCTTTCAGAGGTGAAGGAAGCCCTTGCCGCCGCCAAGGAAAACCCCGAAGCGGAAAAGGCCCTTACGGACGCCTGGGGCCAATACGCGGAGCTCCGGAATCGCAATCAGGAGCTGGAGAATCAGAACCATGGCCTGGAGGAAGAGCTGAATCGGGTTCGCGGGACGATTGAGGCGGAGACTGCCTCCATGACGCAGGCCAATGAGGAAGCCGTGGAGCGTCTGCAAAGCGTCGAGGCAGAGCTCCGGGAAGAGCTGACGGCGGCGAAGGAGGCCAATGCCGCCCTGCAGGACGAGCTGGCCGCTGCCAATGAGTCCTATGGCCTGCTGCAGCAGGAGTTTGCGGCTGCCAACGCTGCCCTTGCCGCCGCCGAGGCGAACACCGCGCGAGAGAACTCCGAGGCCGAAAATGCCCTCTCCGACGCCCAGACCAGGATCGAGACGCTCTGCGGTCGCAACGGGGAGCTGGAAAGCCGGATCCAAAGCCTGGAGGAAGAGCTGGCCCAGACCCGCGACGAGCTGGAGAACCGGCCGATCCCGCCTGTGGCGGAGGCGGTTCCTGTTCCGGCGGAGCCTGGCAGAAACTATGAGGAGCTGGAGCTGGCGGCCTATCGCCGCGCGGAGATGACGGAGCGCCTGGCCCGGGAGCGGGCGGAGGGCGTATATCGTCAGGTGCAGTCCGTTTTCGGAGACGCCAACGGCAAGCTGGACGAGCGCCGTGCTGAGCTGGAACAGATTTCCCAGGCGCTTGCTTCCAACGTGAACGAAATGCTGGCCGCACTGACCAATCTCAACAGCACCTACCGGCAGACGGAAGCGTCCTTCTTCGAGATCGGCGCAAAGGACCGGCAGCTTTTGGAGGAGAACAACTGAATCGGGACGCGAAACCCTGACCCTGTCCTGTGATTTCTGCGAAAAAGCGGTCTGCGATCCGGCTGATCCGGAGACAATCCGGGACGTTATACAGGCTATGTAGCCGGAAACCGGCGGCAAGCTGTAAAACAGAATGACGAACAAGAGGCGCCCCGCCGGGGCGCCTCTTGTCCGTTTACTCGGACGTTGCAATCATTTCATGAAGCTGTGCCAGCGCTTCGGAGAGGCTGCCCAGCCGTTCGATCAGTCCGCAGTCCACCGCCTGCTTGCCGTAGAGAACGGTGCCCACGTCGGTGGCCAGCTCGCCGGTGGCCATCATAAACTCGGTAAAGCGCTTCTTGGAAATGTGAGAATTGGCCGCCACAAAATCCACGATCTGACTCTGAATGCGGTTGAAATACTGAAAAGTCGCCGGAGCGCCTACCACGGTTCCGTTCATGCGGACGGGGTGGATGGTCATGCCTGCCGTCGGCGCGATCATGCAGCATTGAGCGGCTACTGCCAGGGGAACGCCGATGGAGTGCCCGCCCCCCAGCACCAGGGAGACGGAGGGGGTCTTCATGCCGGAGATCAGCTCCGCGATGGCGAGCCCCGCTTCGATGTCGCCGCCCACGGTGTTCAGCAGCAGCAGGAGCCCGTCCACCTGCTCGCTTTCCTCGATCTGGGCCAGCAGGGGCATTAAGTGCTCGTATTTGGTGGTTTTTACGCTTTCCGGCAAAACCTGGTGCCCCTCGATCTGCCCGATGATGGTGAGAATATAGATGTTTCCGTATTTCGTGCGAACCAGCCCGGAGCCCAGCTCCAGCGCCTGATCCAACCCCTGTTCCGAAACCGGCCCTTGTGCCTGATTATTTGTTTCCTGTTCCATAGAATCAGCTCCCGTATTGGTTTTCTATAGCTTTTCCGAAACGCGGGATTTTATTCCGCAAACCGCTCGGAAAAAGCGCCGCTGCGCGCCCGGCGTCCGCCGCGGCCCATCCTGGAACAGGGAACTTGGGACAAAGAACAACGGAACAAGCTTTTTCATACTTATATTGACGCTGAAATAAGTTTAGACCTATTTTCTGGTTCCTTTGTTCTGCATATTGTGAATCCACAGGGAAAAAAGGCTTTGCGTACAGAACAAGCGTGGAACAAAGTCCGGAACAAGCGGAATAAAGTCCGTATTTCCCGACCTTCTCCGCCAGCGCCAGCTTCTTCTCCCGGGCCATCGCCTCGAATTCCTCGCCGCTGTCATTCTGAGCGGAGCGCGGCGAAGTCGAAGAATCCGTCTTCTCGTCCTCCTGCGCCTTCCCGATCCAATCAATCTCCCCGTCGTCCTCCGCCGGCGAGAACCGAATATCCCGGTTTTTCCATTCCTCCGACCCGACCCGATCCGCGCGGAACCGCTCCGAAAGCGGAATCACGTTCCCCTGTTCGTCGTAGGTAACGGGCTCCGCGCTCTTGACCTGCTCCGGGTCAAAAACGATGTACGTTTCCACCTTCGGCCCACCGTAAACCTTACCGTCGTATTTCAGGTGGATTCCGTCATATTTGGATTCTTTCATGTAGGCGGTGACCAGATTCTTCATCTGCCGGCGTAGAGGCTGCAAGGCCTTGTTCCACTCTTCCAAAAATTCGTCCTGGCGCTTGTCCAGCGCATCGAGTGCGCTCTGGTCGTCGCTGTCGTAGGTTTCTTCATACAGCTTGAACCACTCAGCGTCAAGCTCGTCGTACTGCCGTTTCAGCTCATCGTCCTTTTCCTGCAGCTGTGCTGCAAGCTCTGCATAGCCTGGAACATTTTTCTTCCAGTAATCCCGAATGGCCGCCCGATCCGCAAACTCCAGCATATTGTCAGCCTTGAAGTAAAGCGGCATTTGCTTCTTTCCGCTGGTAAGCCCGATATCCTCGTCAGTCGGCTTGATGAAAATACCCGTTGGGGTTTCATCGTCAAACTGTCCTGCGACCTCGTTCTTCGTGCTGAAAGAGGTAAAGTCCGCGCCGGTCTGATGGAAGCCCTTGTGGGTGTACCCGGCCTCCTTCGCCGCCTCGTCCACCATCCATTTGGCCTCGTCCTTCCGGCCTTCCTTCACTGCCTGCAAATACACTCGGTCTTTTCCGCTCATATCTTCGTCGCGGTTCCCGATCCAATCAATCTCGTCAGTTGGCCTTCCTTCCGGCTTCGGGATATATTTTACTGCGTCCCCCTTGACAAGATCAAGCAGGTCTGCTATATTGATAGTAGGAGATGCTGAAGGGTCGTTGATCGCCACTTCTGTGGTAGATGCGGCTGAACTGGAAGCTTCTTCTTTTTCTATTTTCTCAACAACAAGGAAGTTTCCATCGTAGGCTTTGGCGTACTGTTCAGCTTTCCCGTTGTTATCAAAGTATTCTTTTATGCTCTTCGGTAAAGCTTCTGCGTTAGAATTATATTCTTTGACTTTTATCTTTACCGGTCGCACAGGTCCGCCGTTATCTCTTGCGGCAGCAAACAGCGTATAGACTCCAGATGTGGCCTTGTGTTCATGCTTATCTGGCTCAGCATGTGTCAATACTGCGGAAGCAATCAACTCCTTTATCTTTTTGGCGACTCCAAGCTGCGCTGATCCTTTGTTGGAGTATATGTGCGTTAGCGTTGCCGGAACAACAAAGCAAAGCTGATTCGTATCTCTGTTCAAAACTGGTTCTTTGAAAAACTCACTTTCTTCTGCTAAAGTTTTGAACTCATTTCTTTGCTCTGAAAACCGTTTTCCTTTTTCTGCTGGTGGAAGATTCACAACTTCTACTGGCTCTTTTTGAATCAGCTCTTCGTAGGTTGGAATATGTGCATCCGCAAAGCTAAACCTCTGCCCCGGCCCGTTCCGTCTCTCGATCCCCGCCCGGTTCTGCCGGGCGTTTTCAATATCCCCGGCAAAACGCTGGGCGGTACCGGCCACGGCCTCGCGGGCTCTGGCCGCCTCGTTGCCGCCCCGGTTCATGCCGGAATACTGATCCGCCAGGATCTCTTCCAGGTAGAGCCGCACAGAGTCCTCGCTGTCGCCGTAGATGCCGTCCGTGGCCACCACGTAGGCGTCCACCATCCGGCTGATCTCCTCCTCAGAGTATTGCTCGTAGAGCTCGTACACCATGTCCGGCAGCCCCCTGTTCGGGGCCGCAAAGGTGTGGAACATCAAAAAAAGGGTGGAAATTCGGTCAACACTGTGCTATAATAATCCAGATGTGGCGACGATTCGCCCAATGGAGGAACTATGACCATTCTTGCCGCTGTTTTGCTGGCTCTGGCTGCCGGAATCACGGAGATTCTGCCGGTATCCGGCTCCGGCCATCTCTATCTGCTTGCCAAGCTTTTGGGCGTCCAGGCAGCCGGAACCGAGTTCCGCTCCTTCCGGGCTATGCTTCTGCTTGGCGTCGGCTTTGCCGGGCTGCTTTTCTATCACACGCAGCTCAGCGATATGCTGCGGGAGAATCTGGTGTTGCTGGGACTGCTTCGCCCCAGCAATCGGGACCGGGGAATCCCTTTTGGCAGAAGACTGGGCCAGTTGATTGCTCTGGCGGTCCTGCCTATGATACCGGCTCTGCTCCTCAACGGCCTCCGGGGCAGGATTGAGAACGGCGATTATACGCTGATCTACGTGAGCGTTTTGCTCTACATCTCCGGTACGGTACTGTTTCTGACCGCCCGATCTGCCCGGGAGAAACGAACCATCCATCAGATGACCCTTCACGACGCGGTTCTGACCGGCGTGGCGCAGACAGTCACGGTGCTGCCGGGCCTTTCCCGCTCCGGCCTGACCTCGTCTCTGCTGCTGCATCGGGGCATGAACGGCCCCGCGGCGGCTGAGTTTACGGGCCTGCTGGGCGTGCCGGTTTTCCTGGCCTCCGGAATTGTCCAGCTGATATCCGCCGGCGGCGGAGAGGGAAGCTTTGCGTCTGTGCCGTTCCTGATTCTGGGCTTTGCCGTTTCGGCGCTGGCAGGCTTTTTTACCCTCCGTTTCTTTACGGATTTCATGTCCCACCGCCGCCCGGTTATCTTCGCCTACTGGTCCTGGGGCGCCGGAATTCTGTCTCTGATTCTGTTCTTGATTTCCGCTTGATCGGGCGCTCCGATCCTTTCAACGATTCCAACACAGGAGTTCATCGCATTATGGCTACTACCAAAAAGAAAACCAAACGCGGCGGGACCTCCCGCGGCAGCGCAAAACGCTCTGCGCCGAAGCAGCAGCGGCGGGATCCCGGGATTACCGCGGAGTTCCGCAAGGAGATATGGGGCGGCGTCTGCGCCATTCTGGCCCTGCTGATCCTGCTCAGCGGCCTGGACAAGGAAAGTGCCCTGGCCAGGTTCTTCATGGGTATGGTTGGCCGCGTGGGCCTGATCGTTTTGCCCATCGGATTGGTTTTGTGCGCCATCGCCCTGTTTTTCCACGGGGGAAAGCCCGTTACCATGCGAATCCTCTGTTCTCTGAGCTTTGCCCTGCTGGTCTCCGCCGTGGCCCATTTGGCCCTCGACGCCTCCGAGGCGAAGTGGGGCGGGGAAATGCTCGGCGTCCTTTACAAAGAGGGAGCGGAGCACCTGTCCGGCGGCCTGCTGGGCGGTTTGCTTGCCATGCTCTTCTGCCTGCCCGGCGGTACTGCCGTGGGCTGGGCGATCTGCATTCTGCTTTTGATGGTCACGCTGCCCGCTTCCTTGAATCTGACGCTGACGGGACTGCTTCGGGCCGTCAACGACCACCGGGACGAGCTGCACCGGAAGGACCGGCCCCAGCGGAAGGAGCCCGCTGAGGTCCTGGTGGAACGGGCCATTCAGCACCGGGAGATTCGGGACGAGCGCAGACAAGAGCGGGAGCTCCGCCGTCAGCAGCGCAGCCGCTTTGACTACGATCTGCCCGTGGACGACCCGGATCAGGCCCGAAAAGGGGAGACCGGCAAGCAGGAGAATCCGGTGCCGGTTCAGCTTCCGCTGGAGCCTGTGACGCCGCGTCCTGCCCAGCGGCCCCGCCGCATTGACATTGACCTGCCCGTAGACGATCCCGTTCGGGTTTCCCAGGAGAAGCCGGCCCCGGAAGCCGCAGTGATTCCCGATCCCGAGCCGATTTTCCCCCCCAAGCCCGCAGCCTCCGCGTCGGTCCCCGAAGCGTCGTCTGTCAAGACGCCGCCCTCTGAGAAGGTCAAGGCCTCCGAGGCCAGAATGGCCGCCGCCGAGATCGGCATGGAGATTGAAAACGCCAACGCCTATACGCAGGAGCAGGAGAAGCCTGCCTACGTTTATCCGCCCATCGATCTGCTGGACACCGTTGCCCATGACAGCGTGGACGCCAGCGCGGAGATGCGGGAGAATACCAGACGCCTCCAGGAAAAGCTGGCCTGCTTTAACGTGGACGCCCAGATCGTCAACGTCACCCGGGGCCCCAACGTCACCATGTATGAGCTGCAATTGGCCCAGGGCGTTCGCCTGAACAAGCTTACCGGCCTGGCGGACGATATCGCCCTGGAGCTGGGCGCCTCCGGCGTCCGAATCTCCGCCATCCCCGACAAAAACTCCATGGTGGGCATTGAGGTGCCCAACAAGCAGGGGAGCACCGTCTCCATCCGGGAGGTCATCGATTCCAAGGAATTCAAGGGCGCCAAGTCCAAGATTTCCTTTGCCGTGGGCAAAGATATCAACGGCAGTTGCGTGGTGGGGGACATCGCCAAGATGCCTCACGTGCTGATTGCCGGCACCACCGGCTCCGGCAAATCCGTCTGCACCAACAGCATCCTGATTTCCCTGCTCTACAAGGCCACTCCCGAAGAGGTGAAGCTTATCGTGGTGGACCCGAAGATGGTGGAATTCGGCATATACAACGGCATTCCCCATCTGCTGATCCCCGTGGTTACCGACGCCAAGAAGGCCGCGGGCGCCCTGCAGTGGGCGGTCACCGAAATGATGCGCCGCTATCGCTCCCTGTCGGAGGCGGGCGTGCGGGATATTGAATCCTACAACAAACTGGCTGCTGAGGACGAGGCCCTGGAGGCCATCCCCAAACTGGTGGTGGTCATCGACGAGCTGGCCGATCTGATGCTGGTGGCCGGGAAAGAAGTGGAAGAGGCCATTTGCCGCATCGCCCAGATGGGCCGTGCCGCCGGTGTTCACCTGGTAATTGCCACCCAGCGTCCCTCTGCGGACGTAATCACCGGCCTCATGAAGGCCAACATCCCCTCCAGAATTGCGCTGGTCGTCTCCAGCGCAATGGAATCCCGGATCATTCTGGACGCCATGGGCGCCGAGAAGCTCATCGGCCGGGGCGATATGCTCTATGCCCCCCTGGGCAAGGGCAAGAAGCGAGTCCAGGGCTGCTACATTGACGAGACTGAGGTTCAGCGGGTTATTGACTTTGTCAAGGCCAACGGCAGCGCGGACTATAACGACGAGGTCCAGCAGGAAATCGAGCAGCGTGCGTCCCAATCCGGCAAGGGCAATCCCGCCAGCGCCAGCGCCACGCCCTCCAACCCCAGCGGCGCAGCTGCGGAAGAGGAATCTGGCGACGAGCTGCTGCCCGCCGCCGTGGAGGTCATTCTGGAGACCGGCCTTTGCTCCGTTTCCCTGCTCCAGCGCCGCCTGAAGCTGGGCTACGCCCGGGCCGCCAGGATCGTGGACGAGATGGAAGAGAGGGGGATCGTCGGCCCCTTCGAGGGCTCCAAGCCCCGTCAGCTCCTGATCACCAAGGAGCAGTGGGCCGCCATGCAAAACGGCGTACCCATGGACCTGGAGGGACCCGCCGCGGAAGCGGACGAGCCTGTGGAGGAACTGTTGGAGCCCTGACGCCTTTGCCATGGAGAAGCGAATATGAACTATGTGATTTCGGACGTTCACGGCTGCTATGAGCTCTTTCTGCGGATTCTGGACAAGATCCGGTTTTCGGACGGGGATACCCTCTATCTGCTGGGGGACGCCGCCGACCGGGGCCCGGATGGAATCTCGCTGCTGCTTGACGTAATGCACCGGAAAAACGTGGTCCCGTTTCTGGGCAACCACGAGGACATGTTTCGCCGGGTGATCCGGAATCATGAAAACAGGCTGTCCCTGGACGAACGGCCCGACGCCAGAAGGACCTTTATCAATTGGACGGAGCGCAACGGCGGGGAAGTGACCTGGAGGGCTTACCTGGCCCTGCCGGAGGATAAACAGAAGTCCATTCGGGAGTACTTGATGGGTCTGCGGCACTTTTTGGACCTGACGGTGAATCGCAGACGTTTTCTGCTGGTCCATGCCGGGGTGGGGGAATACGCCAGGGACAAGCGGCCCGAGGACTGCGACCTGATGGATCTGATCTGGACCCGGATGGACTATTCCAAGGTCTATTATGAGGACAGGTATCTGGTTACCGGCCACACGCCCACGGCTCTGATCGACCCGGACTGCTCCGGAAAAATCTTCCGGCGGAACAACCATATCGTCGTGGACTGCGGCGCGGTCTATCTGGGGACGCTGGGCTGTCTCTGCCTGGACACCATGGAGGAGATCTACGTGAACTGACTGGCTGTTCATTTCAGAAAAGGGAAGATTTCTATAAAAATATATTGACAAATCCGGATAATGTGCTATAATATCTCCGTTGCCTGCGGGTGTAGCTCATCCGGTAGAGCGCCACCTTGCCAAGGTGGAGGTAGCGAGTTCGAGCCTCGTCACCCGCTCCAAAAAACCTCTCTTGCCAGTCCGGCGAGAGAGGTTTTCTCATGTGACGGAAAAGGCCGGTGCTGCGTTTGCAGCACCGGCCGAAATTGTTCAATAGGGGAATTAGCCCTTGTAGGCAATGACCTCAACCTCAACCAGTGCCCCCTTGGGGAGCTCCTTGACTGCCACGCAGGAGCGGGCGGGCTTTGAGGTAAAGTATTCGCCGTAGACTGCGTTGAAGGCGGCAAAATTGGCCATATCGGAGAGAAAGCAGGTGGTCTTGACCACGTTTTCCTGGGTTAGGCCGGCCTCAGAGAGAACGGCCTCGATGTTCTTCATAATCTGGTCGGCCTGAACGGCAATCTTTGCGGGCGCCAGCTCACCGGTGGCGGGAATGATGGGCATCATACCGGAGAGATACAGAAAATCGCCCGCCCAGACAGCCTGGGAGTATGGGCCGATGGCCGCGGGGGCCTTGGGAGTGGAGATACGATTCAGCATGGAAAAACTCCTTTCATTATCCGGGTTTTGTACAATCATTATAACAGATGGAGCCGGAATTTCAAGTACGATTTACGTTTTTCATAAATGATTCGTGATGTGTGGCTTTTCCGGAAAAAAAGATAGCATTCCCTGTTAAGTTGTGATATAATACCCAAAAGCAAGAATTTTGAACAAAATACGACTCGGTTGAACAGACCGAAAAGGAGGTCCCTATGGAACCGATTAAGAGAAATATTCTGCTGAATCCCGGCCCCTCCACCACCACGGACAGCGTCAAATACGCCCAGGTCGTGCCGGATATTTGTCCCAGGGAAAAGGAATTTGGCGGGCTGATGAAAGGCCTGCGGGAGGACTTAGTCAAAATCGTACACGGCGATCTGGAGAAATACACCAGCGTCCTGTTCTGTGGTTCCGGCACCATCAATATCGACGTGGTGCTGAACAGCCTGCTTCCGGAAGGGAAGAAGGTGCTCGTTGTGAACAACGGCGCTTACAGCTCCCGGGCCGTGGAGATCTGCCAGTATTACGGTCTGCCGCATATTGATTTGCGGTTCCCGGTGGATCAGCGTCCCGATTTGGCGGTCGTGGAGGAAACTCTGCGGGCAAATCCTGACGTCGCCTTGGTTCATACCACCCACAACGAGACCGGGACGGGCATTCTGAATCCCATTCGGGAGATCGGCGCGCTGGCCCATCAGTACGGCGCGATCTTTACGGTGGACACCACCAGCTCTTACGCCATGCGGCCTATCAATCTGGAGAAGGACAACATCGACTTCTGCATGGCCAGCGCGCAGAAGGGCCTGATGGCCTTTACCGGCCTGAGCTTTGTGGTGGGCATCCGAAGCGTCATCGAGAAGAGCAAGGACTATCCGAAACGGTCCTACTACTGCAACTTGTACATGCAGTACGACTATTTTGAGCGGACCGGGGAGATGCATTTCACGCCTCCCGTGCAGACCATCTACGCCACGATCCAGGCCTTGAAAGAGTACTGGGCGGAGGGCGAGGAGGCCAAGTGGGCCCGCCATACCAGAGTCTTCAACGCCATCAACGCAGGGCTGGACGAGCTGGGCTTCCGGCAGGTGATCAAACCCGAGTGGAGGACCGGTCTGGTTTCCTCCGCCATCTATCCGGACGATCCCAACTGGTCCTTTGAAGCGGTCCATGATTACTGCTACGCCCGGGGGTTCACCATCTATCCGGGCAAAATCAGCACCACCAACACCTTCCGCCTCTGCGCCCTTGGCGCTATCGACGAGGCTGACGTCAAGGACTTCTTCGTGGTGTTCAAGGAAGCACTTGCCGCCTCCGGCGTTCACACGCCGGTCAGATACAAAGATTGAAGGAGACTGCGTAAATGAAAACTGTCTACACCTGCTTCTGCACGGACGTGGTCCATGAGGGGCATTTGAATATTATCCGGGAAGCCCGGAAGAGAGGAAAGGTTATCGTCGGCGCCCTCTCCGACAAAGCGTTGATTCGGTTCAACAAGTTTCCTACCATCAGTCAGGAGGAACGGGTGCGGCTTTATCGGAGCATGGAAGGCGTGGAGGAGGTCGTCATCCAGGACGACGCCATGTACGACGACGTGATTACGCTGATCCATCCGGACTATGTGCTCCACGGCGACAACTGGAAGGAGGGCCCTGAATCCGCAATTCGCGATCACGTCTTGGAGCTGCTGGGGCAGTATGGCGGCGAGCTTGTGGATATTCCCTACACCTACAATGAAAAGGTGAAGAAGATCGACCTCCAGCTGCGGGAGAAGCTGGCCATGCCGGAATATAGAAGAAAACGGCTGCGTCAGCTTCTTCAAATGACGCCCGTGGTGAAGGTGATGGAGGCCCACAGCGGCCTGACCGGCCTGATCGTGGAAAAGACCGTGGTGGAGCACGAGGGCAGGCTGGATCAGTTTGACGCCATGTGGGTTTCTTCCCTCTGCGACAGCACGGCAAAGGGAAAGCCGGATATTGAGCTGGTGGATATGACCAGCCGCTTCCGCACCATCGACGATATCATGGAGGTCACCACCAAGCCGATTATTTTTGACGGAGACACCGGCGGCCTGACGGAGCATTTCGTGTACACAGTCCGCAGTCTGGAGCGGATGGGCGTGAGCGCCGTGATCATCGAGGATAAAAAGGGCCTCAAGAAAAACAGCCTGTTTGGGACGGAGGTTCAGCAGACCCAGGCTTCTATTGAGGAGTTCAGCGCGAAGATTGCAGCGGGCAAGCAGGCCCAGCTCACCGACGACTTCATGATCATTGCCCGGATCGAGAGTCTGATCCTGGAGAAGGGCATGGAGGACGCTCTGGAGCGTGCCCGGGCCTTTGTGAAGGCCGGCGCGGACGGTATTATGATTCACAGCCGCAAAAAGGACCCGGCGGAGATCGTGAAGTTTTGCGATAAATTCCGGGGTGAAGACAAGACTACCCCCATCGTGGTGGTTCCCTCCAGCTTCAACGTGATAACGGAGGAAGAACTGGCCGCGCACGGCGTGAACATCGTCATCTACGCGAACCAGCTGACCAGATCCGCGTTCCCCGCCATGCAGCAGACGGCGGAGGACATTCTCCGCTATCATCGGGCTAAGGAAGTGGATGACCGCCTGATGCCCATCAAGCAGATCATTACCCTGATAGACGAATTGTAAGAGGATGAAAAATGAAGGTTGAAAAGCTTGTAGAGATCATTGGGGCTGATTTTTATACCGGGGTGCCGGACAGCCAACTCAAGGCCCTGTGCAATTATTTGATGGACCGTTACGGGATTGACCCGAAGCACCATGTCATCGCGGCGAACGAGGGAAACTGCGCGGCGCTTGCGGCTGGTTATCATCTGGCAACCGGCAAGGTCCCTGTGGTCTATATGCAAAACTCCGGCGAGGGCAACATCATTAACCCCGCGGCCAGCCTGTTGAACGATAAGGTGTACGCCATTCCGGAAATATTTATCATTGGCTGGCGGGGGGAACCGGGCATTCACGACGAGCCCCAGCACATCTATCAGGGGGAAGTGACCCTGAAGCTGCTGGAGGATATGGGAATTGCCTCCTTTGTGATCGGAAAAGAGACCACGGAGGAGGAGCTGAGATCCAAAATGGAGGAATTTCGTATAATTCTTGCCAAAGGCAAGGACGTGGCCTTTGTGGTCCGTAAGGGTGCCCTGACCGACGCCCCGCAGCTGAGCTACCGGAATGACAACACCATGGTTCGGGAAGAGATCATCCGCCATATTGTTCAGGCAAGCGGAGAGGATCCCATTGTCTCTACAACGGGAAAAGCAAGCCGGGAGCTGTTCGAGATCCGGGTCGCCAACGGGCAGAGTCATCAGTTCGACTTCCTTACCGTGGGCTCCATGGGGCACAGCTCCTCCATCGCGCTGGGGGTGGCCGTCCAAAAGCCGAATCAGCGGATCTGGTGCATCGACGGAGACGGCGCAGTGTTGATGCACATGGGCTCCATGGCTGTGATCGGCGCCAACAAACCGGCCAATCTCATTCACGTTGTGATCAACAACGGCGCGCATGAGACTGTCGGCGGTATGCCTACCGTGGCGGGCGAAATTGACCTGGTTTCCATTGCCAAGGCCTGCGGGTATCCCAACGCGGTTTGCGTGGACAATTTTTTCGATTTGGACACAGAACTTGCGGCGGCAAAAGACAGGAGGGAATTGAGTCTGATCGAAGTCAAGTGCTCCATCGGCGCCAGAGAGGATCTGGGCCGCCCAACCACGACCGCGTTAGAAAACAAACAACGATTTATGAATTTTCTTTCATTGCATTAATTGGTCGTAATCCCTGCTGCTTCCAGTGAAAACGAGAGGCTTCTCCGTATTTCTCCAGGAATTTGTCAAAAACACATGAAAAAACATGCACAATTGTGAAAATACAAGAAAGAGATTGATTTTTGCCATTCTGATTGATATAATTAGAATAATTAATCAATTCCATGGAAGAGGTTATGGATATGGACAGAGCGGAATTCAGTGCACGCCTCGATCAGACCATGCGGGATCTTCGGAATGATTATCCGCGTCTTGAACGAGAACTGAAGAAATATATGAAGGAAGCTGAGCGGGAAGGTGACGCCTTCCTGGTCGGCAAAATCAGCCTGTACCTTTCCATGTGCTACTTCGAGCTGGGAGACCGCGTCGGGATCCTTCCCCACGCCTTCAAAGCGGTGGGAATTTTTGAGAACACAGAAGAGTATTCCTTGCTTGCCCGCAGTTATAACCTTCTCGGCATTGCGCATTTGGCCCAGGGAAATCTGCAGCTTTCCCTGGATATGTTCAACAAGTCTCTCAAAACGATCCGCGGACGGAAAAAAGTCGATCTTCGAAAAGAAGTTGTATACAATAACATCGCCGAAAGTTATTATCAAATGGGCGAGTACCAGAAGAGTATTCAGCTCATGAGAGGTTGCCTGGCGACTTGCAGAAGGCTTACCCCCAATAACCATATTTCTATTTCTATTTACGGGCTCAATCTGTCCGACTGCTATGAAATTCTCGGGGATTTTAATAAATCCTGGGAGATTCTTGACGGCATCGACGGAAATATCAAGAGCCTTGGGCAGAACATTCTTGTCTGTGGCTATTACGCCCGTCGGGCCTGCGTCTCCTACTGCCGCGAAGATCTGGAAAACGGCGCGAAGTACGCGGATTTAGCCCTGGAGGAAGTTCGGTCCAACCACGATTCCTTTGAGTTCCACCGTGATTTTGAGAAAATCGCTACGATGGAAGTTAAGTTCGGCGATATGAAACGCGCCCAGTGCTTTGCGGATATACTCTCGGAATACGCAGACACCAACGGTCATACCATTGATAAAATCGTTTCCAGGCGTGTTCAGGCCAATATCTGCGACTGCAGCGGTGACCGGGACCGCGCCCTTGCGCTCTACAAGGAGCTCAGCGCGCTCTATGAGAAGCGTACGCTGGAAGAGAACGCGATGCAGTATGAGAGTCAGAAAAACGCCGAGGCCGCGACCAGAGAGATTGCCAAGCTGATGAAGCGAGTCCGCCTCAGTGAGGAGCGGGCGGAACGGGATCCGCTGACCGGCTTGATGAACCGTTCCGCGCTGGTCACCATCACAAACGAATTTATCCAAAACGCCAAGGAAAAGGGAAGAAAACTCGGCGGGATTTTCATGGATATCGACTATTTCAAGGAGTATAACGATACCTACGGCCACGCGGCGGGCGATGATGCAATCAGGTTTATCGCAAACGTGTGTCTGAGCGAGGAGACCTCGACGATACGTTTCTTCCGCTATGGCGGGGATGAGTATTTTGGTATCGTTCTCGGTCACACAGACAAAAAGCTGGAGAGCCTTGCGCTCCGGATTTCGGAACGGATCCGTTCTTCCAGCTTTGAGCATATCAAAAATCCCAACGGGAATAAGCTGACGGTGTCCATTGGCATTGTGAATATCAACATGAAGGAATCCGAGAGTACGATCCTGGATATTATTAAGCATGCCGACAAGGCGCTCTATCGCGCAAAGGATCACGGAAAAAGCACCGTATTCGCGTTCCGTGCAATGACGAACGGAGAGCACGAATATCGGGAGATTACCGCGAAATAGCGGGTGCGCATAATTCAAGAAACAGAGTAAGCGTTGCGTGAAAGAGGCGACTATGAATAAATCGACATTGAGAGACCGATTTAATCAGGTCATAAAGGAATTCAAGCAGGATGGTTCCCGGCTGGTAAAGGAACTGAGAAAGCTGCTGAAGGAAGCGGAGAATGCCGAGGATGTATATATCGTCGGCAGGCTAAATTTGCAGCTTTCCATTGCCTATTTCGACCTGGGCATCCGGAACAGAATTCTTCCCCATGCTGTCAAAGCGGTGGACATTTTCGAAAAAATGGATGACCGCACCATGCTTGCCCGCAGCTACAATCTTCTGGGTATTGCCTATTTGGCCCAGGAGAACTATCAGCGCGCCATAGATTCCTATAACCGGGCGCTGGCGACCATCAAAGGCCAGAAGAAGCCCGGGATACGAAGAGATGTCATGCTCAACAACATCGCCGAATGCTATTATCTGATGGGCGAGTACCAGAAGAGCATCCGCCTGATGAAGCAATGCCTCTCCCTCATTCGGACAAAATACCCCGAGGATCATATTTCCGCCGTGATCTATGGCATCAACCTCTCCGACGGCTACGAGGGGATGGAGCAGTATGAGAAATCCATAGAGGTTCTCGACGACGTCAAAGCGGACGCAGATATTCTGGAGCGGGACGTCCTGCTTTGGGGCTACTACGCCAGACGCTGCTGCGCGCTCTATAAGCTGGGCAGCATGGAAGAAGCCGAGCGTTATGCGGATTTGACAATTGAGGCTGTGAATAACGGTTACGATTCCTATGAGTTCCATAGGGACTTTGAGAAGATCGCTACTATGGAGATCAAGGACTGCGATTACAAGCGGGCGCAGAGCTTTGCGGACATTCTGCTGAAATACGCGGACGAGAACGGCCATACGTTGGATCTCATTATTTCCAAACGGGTTCAAGCGAAGATATTCTACGCGATGGGAGATATGGAACGTGCCCTCGGCCTTTTTGTAGAGCTCAATGATCTCTACGAGAAGCGCATGCAGGAAGAAAACGCCATGCAGTATGAGAGCCAGAGGAACGCTGAGGTTGCCAGCAGAGAGATCTCAAAGTTAATGCAGAGGATCCGTGACAGCGAAGAGAAGGCGGAACGGGATCCGTTGACGGGGCTGATGAACCGTTCGGCGTTGGTCAGTATTTCGAATGAGTTTATTCAGAAGGCCAAAGAACACGGGAAAAAGCTTGGCGGCGTCTTCTTGGACATCGACTATTTCAAAGAGTACAACGACACTTACGGCCATGCCGAGGGCGATGAGGCCATTAAGTTTATCGCAGAGGTCTGCAAGGGGGAGGAGACCTCCTCCGTAAAGTTCTTCCGATATGGCGGTGACGAGTATTTCGGCGCTGTTCTCGACTATGATGACAGGGCCCTGGAAGCCCTCGCCCTGCGAATTGTGGAGAAGATTCGGGCCGCCGGGATCACCCATGCCAGGAATCCAAACGGCCAGCGGCTGACGGTGTCAATCGGGATCGTTAACGTTGACATGAAGGAATCGGACGAGACGATTCTGGACATTATCAAGTATGCGGACAAAGCCCTTTACCATGCGAAGGACCGCGGAAAGGACGATGTATTTGCCTATTATGCTCTGAGTGCTTCTGAGCATGAATATAGGCGGATCGTGGCGAGATAACAGAAAGCCGCCGGAAACGGCAATGAAATCATGTCGGAAGCTCCTCCCCCTGAGTCGTGGGGGAGGAGTTTTTTCTGCCGATGAATGAAGTAGCGATCATCTGTATGTCCCATGGAAAAGCGTTGAAAATGCGCAAATAATGATTGATTATTGCCCTAGCGGCTGATATAATAAAATTGGCAGAATCCTGCACGGTTTATTCCTGTTTATGAGGTGAGCGTATGGAAAAGTTGTCATTGGAAGCCCGCGTGAATCGGGCGCTCGAAAAATACAGGGGAGACAGTGCCCACCTTCTGAAGGAAATGCAGAAGATTCTGAAGGAAGCGGAAAAGGTCGGTGACGTCTACATCATCGGCAGGGCGAATATGCACATTTCCGGCTGTTATTTTGATCTGGGGAATCGTGTCAAGATCCTCCCCTATGCCGTGAAAGCGGTGAGTATCTTTGAAAAGTCGAACGACCGCACCATGCTTGCCCGCAGTTATAATATCCTTGGAATTGCTTATCACGCGCTGGGAAATTATCAGCTTTCCATCGAAGCCTACAAGAAGGCGCTGGATACCATCCACGGACTCAAAAAGCCCGGCGTCGGCAGGCACCTGATGCTCAACAATATCTCCCAGTGCTACTACCAAATGGGGGAGTATCAAAAGAGCATCCGCCTGGTGCAGGAGTGTCTCTCCATTGTCAGAAAGAAATGGCCGGATGATCACCTCTCCGTCGTGATCTACGGCATCAACCTCTCCGACTGCTACGAGAGTCTTGGGGATCATCAGTCGGCCATCGCGATTCTTGATGACGTCAAGGCCGACGCGGAATGCCTTGGCAGGGGAGAAGTTCTCCAGTGGGGCTACTATGCCAGACGATGCTGTGTGTTGTATACACTTGGCAATCTGGAGGAGGGCGCGAAGTACGCAGATCTGACGGTGGAGGCGGTGAATAGCGGCTGTGATTCCTATGAGGGCCATCGTGATTTTGAAAAGATTGCGTCCTTGGAGGTCAGTGCCGGCGATTACAAACGGGCCCAGGCCTTTGCGGATATCCTCACAAAATACGCTGAGGAGAACGGTCACACGCTGGATCTGATTATATCCAAACGTGTTCAGGCGAATATCTGTTATGCTGTGGGGGAGGAAAAACGTGCCCTTGCCCTCTATCGGGAGCTCAACTGCCTCTATGAGAAGCGCATGAGCGAGGATAACGCCATGCAGTATGAAAGCCAGAAGAACGCGGAGGCCGCCACCAGAGAGATCGCGAAGCTGATGAAAAAGGTCCGGGACAGCGAGGAAAAGGCTGAGCGGGACGCGCTGACAGGTCTGATGAACCGTTCCGCCCTGACCAACGTTGCCGAGGAGTTTATTCAGAACGCCAGGGAGAATGGCAAAAAGCTTGGCGGCGTCTTCCTCGACATCGATTATTTCAAGGAATATAACGACACCTACGGCCATGCGGCGGGAGATGAAGCCATCAAATTTATTGCCGACGTCTGCACGGAGGAGGAAACCGCAAGCGTCAAGTTTTTCCGATACGGAGGAGACGAGTATTTCGGAATCGTTCTCGACTACCCGGATGAAGCGCTGGAAGGCCTCGCGCTGCGGCTGTGTACGAAAATCCGAACGTCCGGGATTGCGCATGCGAAGAATCCCAACGGCCAGCGGCTGACGGTTTCCATCGGCGTTGTCAACGTTGACGTGAAGGACACGGAAAACACGCTGCTGGACGTCATCAAATACGCGGATAAAGCTCTGTACCATGCGAAAGACCGGGGAAAGGACGACGTATTTGCCTATCATGAGCTGGGTAATTCAGAGCATGAATTCAGACGCATAGTGTCGCCCAAATGAAACAAATGCCCGGGCTGGCCCCTGGCGAGAGAGGAGAGTGCATGAAAAAGCTGCTTTTGCGAGATCAGGTCGATCAGGTTCGCGAGGAATACAAAGACGATCCCTTTCGTTGTGCGCAGGAGTTGAAAAAGCTGCTGAAGACTGCGGAGCAGGAAGCGGATGTCTATTCCGTTGCGAAGATCAATTTATTCCTTTCGAGCTGCGTTTTTGAACAGGGAAGGCGGGACAGTATTCTTGCCTACGCCTACAAAGCAGTGAGTATCCTGGAGAACCTGAATGATTACAGTTTGCTTGCCCGCGGCTATAACCTTATGGGCATTGCCTATGCTGGGCAGGGAGACTTTCAGAGCGCGATTGCTTCCTACAATAAGGCGCTGCGGGTAATCCGAGGTCGAAAAAAACCGGGGATTCGACGTGAGAGCCTGCTGAACAACATTGGCGATTCCTACTATCAAATGGGCGCCTACCAAAAGAGCCTCGGTATTGCGATGAGCTGCCTTTCCAATTGCAGAAAGAAAAATCCAGATAACCATAGGGCAATCGTCCTTTACGGAATCAACGTTTCCGATTGCTATTTCAGTTTGGGAGAGTATCATAAGGCGAAGGAAGTACTGGATGATACAAGAGCGGATGTTGATTGTCTCCCCAACAGCATCCTTGTGTGTGGATACTACACCAGATTATCCGGCGTGTTATATGCGATTGGTGACGCAGAGAACGGCGCGAAGTATTCGGATTTGATGCTTGACATGGCCGGCGCCCATTGCGATTCCTATGAGTTCCACCATGTTTTTGATCGGATTGCTTCTTACCAAATCGAAATCGGAGACATTAACAGAGCCCGGCGAATTTCCGACGCACTGACAAGGTATTCCAACTTGAGCGGACATACTTTGGATTTGATTATCACTAAACGTGTGCAGGCCAATATCTGTGAGGCTGTCGGTGATCGGGACCGGGCTTTTACTCTCCACAAGGAGCTGAATGTGCTCTACGAGAAGCGGATCCTCGAACAAAACGCCATTCAGTACGAATCTCAGATGAGCGTTGAGTCTGCCGGCAAAGAGATTGAAAGGCTGATGAACAGGATTCGCCTGACCGAGGAGAAGGCGGAGCGGGACCCGCTCACCGGACTGATGAATCGTTCCGCCCTGACAAGAGTTTCGGCAGCGTTCTATCAGGATGCCGTTAGTCACGGAAAAAAGCTGGGCGGCATCTTCCTGGATATCGACTACTTCAAGGAGTATAACGATACCTACGGCCATTCGGCCGGAGACTTGGCGATCAAGTTTATCGCCGGGGTCTGTCAGGCGGAGGAGAGCGCGAACGTCAGATTTGCCCGTTACGGCGGCGATGAATTTTTCGCCATCGTTCTCGGCTGCCAGGACAAGGATTTGGAGGCGCTTGCGCTTCGGATTTCCGAGAAAATCCGTTCATCGGGCTATGAGCACGTCAAGAACCCGAACAGCAAGCGGCTGACGGTATCCATCGGTGTGGTCAACGTTGACCTGAAGAAGTCCGAGCATACGGTTCAAGACGTTGTCAAATACGCAGATAAAGCCCTTTATCACGCCAAGGACCGGGGAAAGGACGACGTGTTCGTCTATCACGTTATGCCAAATTCGGAGTATTCCTATTCTCGAATCAGCACCGATTCCTTCCGGTTCGATCAAGAATAAGCAAAAAAATGCAACAAGGCCGGCGGTTCAACCGCCGGCCTTGCAATATTTGTAAGGGGATTACTGCTCCTTGATGGCAGCCTGCGCGGCGGCCAGACGAGCGATGGGAACACGGAAGGGGCTGCAGGACACGTAGTCCAGGCCGATCTTATGGCAGAACTCCACGGAGGAGGGATCGCCGCCGTGCTCGCCGCAGATACCGATGTGCAGGGAGGGACGGACGGGCTTGCCCAGGTCGATGGTCATCTTCATCAGCTTGCCCACGCCAACCTGGTCCAGCTTGGCAAAGGGATCGTTCTCCAGAATCTTGGCGTCGTAGTAAGCGTTCAGGAACTTACCGGCGTCGTCACGGGAGAAGCCATAGGTCATCTGGGTCAGGTCGTTGGTACCGAAGCAGAAGAACTCAGCTTCCTTGGCAATATCGTCAGCGGTCAGACAGGCTCTGGGGATCTCAATCATGGTGCCGACTTCGTACTTCATCTCAACGCCGGCAGCGGCGACCTCAGCGTCAGCGGTCTTGACCACTTCGGCCTTTACGTACTTGAGCTCCTTGACCTCGCCGACCAGCGGGATCATGATCTCGGGGACGATCTTCCATTCGGGATGAGCCCGCTGGACCTTGATGGCGGCGCGGATCACGGCCTTGGTCTGCATCCGGGCGATTTCGGGGTAGGTGACAGCCAGACGGCAGCCGCGGTGGCCCATCATGGGGTTGAACTCCTTCAGGCTCTCGATGAGGGCCTTGACTTCTTCCACGGACTTGCACTGGGTAGCGGCCAGCATCTCGATGTCCTTCTCCTCAGTGGGCACGAACTCGTGCAGCGGGGGATCCAGGAAGCGGATGGTGACGGGGTAGCCTTCCAGGGCCTCGAAGAGAGCCTCAAAGTCATTCTGCTGATAGGGCAGAATCTTGTTCAGGGCGGTCTCGCGGTCCTCGGCGTTGTCGGCGCAGATCATCTCGCGGAATGCGGCGATGCGGTCCGCCTCGAAGAACATGTGCTCGGTACGGCACAGGCCGATGCCTTCGGCGCCCAGCTCCCGGGCCTTCTTGGCGTCGCGGGGAGTGTCGGCATTGGTGCGGACCTTGAGCCGACGGTACTTGTCAGCCCAGCCCATGATCCGGCCAAAGTCGCCGCCGATGGTGGCATCCACGGTCTTGATAATGCCGTCGTAGATGTTGCCGTTAGAGCCGTCGAGGGAGATCCAGTCGCCCTCATGGAATTCCTTGCCGGCCAGGGTGAAGCGCTTGTTTTCCTCGTCCATGACAATGTCGCCGCAGCCGGAGACACAGCAGGTGCCCATACCGCGGGCCACAACGGCAGCGTGAGAGGTCATGCCGCCGCGGACGGTCAGGATTCCCTGCGCGGCCTTCATGCCGGTGATGTCCTCAGGAGAGGTCTCCAGACGGACCAGAACTACCTTCTCGCCGCGGGCCTTCCAGGTCTCGGCGTCCTCAGCGGTGAAGACGATCTTGCCGCAGGCGGCGCCGGGGGAAGCGCCCAGGCCCTTGCCCATGGGCTTCGCGGCCTTCAGAGCGGCGGAGTCAAACTGCGGATGCAGCAGAGTATCCAGATTTCTGGGATCGATCATGGCCACGGCCTCGGCCTCGGTGCGCATGCCCTCGTCCACCAGATCGCAGGCGATCTTCAGAGCGGCCTGGGCGGTACGCTTGCCGGAGCGGCACTGCAGCATATAGAGCTTGCCGTTCTCCACGGTGAACTCCATGTCCTGCATGTCGCGGTAGTGCTCTTCCAGCTTCTTGCAGACGTCCACGAACTCGGCGTAGGCCTCGGGGAACTTCTCGGCCATCAGGTCGATCTTCATGGGGGTCCGGACGCCGGCTACCACGTCTTCGCCCTGGGCGTTGGTCAGGAACTCGCCCATCAGCTTCTTCTCGCCGGTG
>JAEEKA010000067.1 GCA_016282135.1 Oscillospiraceae bacterium | reverse complement strand
CGTCTTGCTTTGGAAACTTTTCTCTTAGGAACAGCCATGGTGACACCTCCTCGGTCTGAATGCCTCTAAGGCAATGATTTACTTCTTGAGCAGCTGCTTTAACACAGCCAGGCGGGGATCCGCCTCGGGCTGACAGTCACAGGGACCGTCGTTGAGATCCTTGCCGCATCGGCAGCACAGACCCTTGCAATCCTCCTTGCAGAGGAACTTGCTGTCCATGCTCAGGACGAACGTGGTCGTCACGATATCGTCCAGATCCGCGCAGCCCTCCTCCATCAGAAACAGCCAAGGATCCTCATCGCCGTCGTCGTTGGCCAGGGCCTCCGTCAGCACGGCATGCAGGGGAAACTCCACGGGCTTCTCCACCGGGCGGGCGCAGCGATCACAGGGACCGTGCAGCGTCGTGTGGACCGTGCCGCTGAGCACGTAGACACCCGCCGTGTTGCGCACCTCACCGGACGCCGCAACGGGCTCCGTAACAGGGCAACAACCGCCGAACACCAGCTCACGCAGGTCCAGATCGACCGCGAAGGGAATCGAGCCGCCGGGGTTATCTTTGAGTACAGACAGGTTCAGCAGCATCGGACTCTCCTAATCTCATAGTCATGCACGCAATATTATAACGACGGAAGGTGATTTTGTCAAACACTTTTTTCGGTTTTTTTAAAAAATTCTCAATCCCTTGGGGTAGTGATTCTTCAGCACCCCAACAGAGCCCTTTCCCCAGCCCAGGCTCAGACCGTCCACCCGCACCAGAGTCCAGCCCCTGGCAGCGGTGGGCAGGGTCTCTCCCCGCAGATAGGCGGCGCAGGCAGGATCATCGGACTGCAGATCATGGCAGGAAGCAGCCCCGCGCATCCACAGGGCAAGGGCATGGGCAGGAACCGCCAGGTCTCTGCGCAGCTCCGCCAGCTCCAGGCCGGGCCGCAGAACCTTCAGCCCCCGCAGCACCGGCAAATCCTTTGGCGCCAGGAAGACCCGCTCTCCGAACCGAACCGGCTTCCCGGCGGGAAGCTCGATCCCCAACTCGTTGACCAATTCGGCAACAGGCTTCGGAAGGGCCGCTTCCGGCTCTGTGGAGAGCTCCGCACCCGGCTCATCTCCCCCTCGCCGCAGGACGGCGGCGAAGTGGCCCTCTCCCCGCAGCAGGTTTGGCCAGAGGCGAAAGGTATCTGCCAGGGCCGGATTGCCGTCAGACCACTCGGGACGGCCCGGCGCAAAGCAGGGCGCACAGACGGTTTCCACGGCAAAATCCGGATGACGGCCCAGGAAAGCGGCGACGCTGCCTTCATTTTCCTCGGGAGAAAAGGTGCAGGTAGAATAGACCAGCCTCCCCCCCGGACGGAGCATTCCGGCGGCACTGTCCAGGATCTCAGCCTGCCGCCGGGCGCACATGGCCACCGTCTCAGGGCTCCAATCCTCCCCGGCAGCGTCGTGTTTACGGAACATGCCCTCGCCGGAGCAGGGCGCGTCCACCAGAATTCGGTCGAAGTAACCGGGAAACCGCTCCGCCAGCCGGGCCGGGTGCTCGTTCAGCACAAGGGCATTGGCGATTCCCATCCGCTCCACGTTGGAGGACAGAACGGTTGCCCGCTTGGGGTGAATTTCATTGCAGACCAGCAGTCCCCTGCCCGCCATCTTTCCGGCCAGCTGGGTCGTCTTTCCTCCCGGCGCGGCGCACAGATCCAGCACCCGTTCCCCCGGCTGGGGGGCCAGCAACTCGGCGGGAGCCATGGCAGAGGGCTCCTGGAGGTAGTAAGCGCCGGCGGCGTGCCAGGGGTGGAGGCCCGGTCTGGCATCCGGATCGTAGTAATATCCGGTGGGACACCAGGAAACGGGAGTCAAATTGAACGCCGACAATTGAGAATTGACCAATTCTCTCTGAAGAGGACTCTTCAACGGGTTCCAGCGCAGGCCAAAGGCGCGGGGGCGATCCAGCGCCCTCAGAAAAGCGGGGTACTCCGTCCCCAACAGGGCCCGCATCTTTTCGCAAAACAGCTCCGGAAGCATCGCTTCAATCCCCGGACTAAAATCGCGACCGCCTGCTTACTGCTTGGGCAGCGGGCAGAGAACCAGATTTTCGTAAGCCCAGGTGATGGGATACTCCAGATTCAGCTCGTCCAGCACGTCGATCATTCGATCCTGATGGAGTTCGTCCTCGGCCACGCTCTTCCAGTGGAGGGTATCGGACTTGGAGACAAAATACATGATGTGGAAGCCGTAGTCGGTCTCCACGATGTCGGTATCCCCAGGCTGACGGGCAGGATCGAAGCACCAGTCGTTGAAGCTCTCAACCATCTGACCGGGATATACCTCCTCGTAGAGGCCGCCGTTGTCGGCGGAACCGGGGTCGGTGGAGTTTTCCTTGGCCAACTGCGCGAAATTATCCTCCGTGGGGTTCTGTCGGTAGGTGTTCAAAAGCTCCTCCGCCTTGGCTCTGGCGGCCTCCTTGGCTGCGGTCGCCTCGGCTTCGGACGCGCCTTCGGCAGTCTCCGGCTGAATCAGAATGTGGCGGACATTGATGTTGGTCTGATCCTTTCCGATCCCGGCAAAGATCGAAGGGTTCTCCTCGTAGAAGGTGTTGAGGTCATCCTCCGTGAAGGACATCTCCTGATACAGGTGGTTCTGGTAGGACATGGCGTAGAAATAGAGCTCCAGATAGCGCACGTAGTCCTCATACCGGACGCTGACTCCGAAGTTGGACTGCACGTAAGCGTCCGCGGAGTCGTAGCCATAGGCGGCAAACCGATCCTTCAGACCGTCGCGCACCTGGCTGAGCTGTTCCTTTTCCCCTTCCAGCATCTGATAGCCTTCGGAGGCTGCTTTTGCTGCCAGGGCCGCATACTGGTGGAAATCGCTGATGCCGGACATCAGGAAATACTGCTCCCAGGAGATGTCACTGACGGTGGAAAGCTGGTCAGACAGGGGCTGGGAGGCGTCCAGGCCAAAATACATCGCCCAGTCGCCGTAATCGTTCATAAAACCGTAGTACTGCATGGCGAAGAACACCTGCGCGTCACGGCTGTTGATCGTCCGGCCGGCGCAGGAAGCCACAATCTCATCCAGACGGGGATCGTCGGTGCTTACATCCTCTTCCGTGTAGACCTTTTTGGTCTTGGAGGCTTCGATCTCCAGATCCTCCGGGCTCAAGGGCTGGGTCTCGCCGGTGGGATCGCTTTGGGACCTGCTGTCGGTAGGGTTGACAGGCTTGTCAGTCGGATTCACAGGCTCGGAGCCCTGGGACGGCTCAGAAGGCTGTTCGGGCTTCTCAGAGGCTTTGATGATCGCACGGACGCCGAAATACAGCCCAACCAGCATGGCCAGGGCCACAATGATGCCCACAGCCATTTTCAGCGCTTTGTTCTTGTTGGTTTTTTCTTCCATCATAATTTCTCGCTTTCCTTTTGATTCACACAGGTATATCCTTTGCCTTGTGCATGATACCACATTTTTCTGAAAGATTCAACGAAAAAAAAAGCAAATTTTCTGTAAATTGGGGGCTGAGGTTGCCCAGGCCACAAAATATGGCCTGGCGACAAATATCGACCCGTTTTTTTGTGCGAAGTTTCAACAGTTCCACAGCTTGCCCCGGGGCGAAGCATGTGCTATAATGTTTGTTACTGTCATTGGGAGGTGAATCGGATGTCTGAGGTGATCGTGTCTGTGGAGACGGTCCGCAAGCTGCTGGCCGCCGGAAACGGCGACAGCGCTCTGCTCTATCTCTGCCGCGCGGCGGAGCTGAGCGACGTAGCCACAGGCTTCACGGAAGCCCGGCTGGAATGCGCGGCCTCCCTTCTGAGGCAGCTGGGTCTGGACGAGCGCCGGGCTCCTCGCTTCCAGCAGAGCGCCCAACGTCCTGAATACACCGAACAGGACATCCGGCGTCAAATGGAAGTGCCGGGCAGCGACTTCAAACGCTTCGTGGGCGAGGTCCAGCGCTGTATGGGCCGTGCTTTGAGCAACGAGGAGTTGAAGATTCTGCTGTCCATGCGGGAATACCTGGGGCTGTCTGTGGAGGTTCTGAACGTGCTGATCCACTACTGCGTGGATCGAAGCAGGTCCCGTGGCGCAGGGCGGATGCCCTCCATGCGAATAATCGAAAAAGAAGCCTACCGCTGGGCCGATCTTGAGATCGACACCTTGGAAAAAGCCGCCGCGCACATCCAGAGCGAAGCGGTCAGATACAGCCGTTTGGGGGAGCTTTGCCGGATGCTCGGCATCACCGGACGGCGCCTGACCCCCGCAGAAGAACGCTATCTCCAGGCATGGGTGGATATGGGCTTTTCCAACGACGCCGTCAGCCTGGCCTACGAAAAAACCTGTGAAAACACCGGCGGTCTCACCTGGAAGTATATGAACAGCATTCTGGAGCGCTGGAACCAGCAGAGGCTCTACACCGCCGATCAGGTCCGGGCTCTGGACAAAAAGCCTGTTGCCCGCAAGGGCGGCTATCAGCGCCACGGCGAGGCACCCAGCCCCGCCATGCTGGACGCGGCCAGACAAATGCTGGAGGAAGACTGACCGGTCAATTCCGTGCAGTATGCATTGGTGCCATGAGTCAGCCCATTACGAGAGGAGACAAAGACGATGGCCTACACAAGTACAGTTCTCAATCGCGCCAGGGCAAGACTGAGAGAAGATAAAGAGCGCAAACGCGCCGAATATGAGGACCATTTGGCCAGGGCTTATACCCTGCGGCCCCGGCTGCGGGAAATCGACCAGGCCCTGCGGGGCAGCTCCGCCCAGGTGGCCGCGCTGCTTTTCCGACATGAGGGCGACACGGCCATGGAGCTCGCAAAGCTTCGGGCGGAAAACGAGGCTCTGCAAAACGAGCGCCAGTGGATTTTGGACGAGGCGGAGCTTCCGGACGGTTATCTGGACGACAGCCCGGTGTGCGGACTCTGCGGCGGCACGGGCTACGTGGGCTCCCGGATGTGTGAGTGTCTGCGGGAGCTCTGCCGTCAGGAGCAGAAGCGGGAGCTGGCCGCGCTTTTACCTACTGGCAAAGAGCGCTTTGAAAGCTTTTCTTTGGAGGTATACCCGGATCGCTTTTACCCGGAGCTGGGGACCTCCGCCCGAACGCTGATGCAGAAGAATCTGAACTACTGCAAAAAATATGCCGCAGAATTCCAGCCGGGCGCAAGAAGCCTGCTCTTCTCCGGCGCAACCGGTCTGGGAAAAACCTTCCTCTCCGCCTGCATCGCAAGGCAGGTAGCCGAGGGCGGTCACAGCGTGGTCTACGCCACAGCAGGTAAGCTGTTTTCCGACTATGAGGCCGTAAAATTTGAGCGGGCCGAACCGGAAAGCCTGCGGGACTACCGGGACTGCGAGCTGCTGATTATTGACGATCTGGGTACGGAAATGACAACCCAATTTGTCACCGCCGCTCTCTACGAAATCGTTAATTCCCGATTGCTGGATCGGAAGGCAACGGTGATTTCCACCAATTTGAACGAGCAGGATTTGGAAGCCCGCTACGGCGGGCAGATTGCCTCCCGCCTGCTGGGCAGCTACCGGGTCGTTTATTTCCTGGGGGACGACATCCGCAGGCTGCGAAAAATCCGGCAATACGAAGAAAGAAGCGTGCGGATATAAGTCGGCCGGGTTGTCCTGGGAAGAGGCGGGCCGAAGTTATCCCGAAGTAAAAGTGCCCTATGGCCTGACAGTTTACAGGCATCAGTGCGTCCAGAGAATATGAATATAAGCCAAGCGCATTGTCACCGGGCGGATCTCCCCTGCCGCGGGACAATGCGCGTTTTCTTATTTCAGGTGGCAGGCGGACATGCAATACCCATGAAGGGCACAGCTGCTTGACCCTGCAGGCGGGAATTGGCGGGAGGCAGCGGAGGCATCAGGGGATGCCTCCCTATGGGCGAGTGCGCAACTCTTACTTATCCCAGCAATTATCATCGGTTCCATGGTGGAACACGCGGGGCGTCGAGGACGCCGCCCCCTGCAGGTGGGTTCGTACTTCTCAATTCTCACTTCTCACCTGTCATCTTCGCTGCCCATTCCTCGAAGGGGACCTCCTTCAGAACCACCCGATGGAGAAAGGAAAACAGGAAAGCTTCTCCCCTGTCGCGCAGCAGCGTTAAAAGAAACTCCAGCTTCCGATAGGTATCCGGGTGCAGGCGCTCGGACACCTGCTCGCGGTAGAAATAGGCCAGGGCGTCGCCGTCGGCGTAGTCCTTGCCCCGGTAGACCTTGGAGGCCGCGATCCGGTCCAGGACGGACTCCACCAGGTAGCGGGTGGGCATCGGAACCGGCTGATAGGCGTGTCCGCCCGGGGGTACGTCAGTCCAGTATTCATAGTGGTGCTTGTTCCGGCCCTTGTGGTGCATCCAGGCGGTGGAATAACCCTCCGCCTCTCTGGCCCGGGCATTGGGACTGCGGGTGCCCTGGAAGTATTTGGCACCCTGCCAAAACTCCGTGGGAGAATACTTGCTCAGGTCGTGGCAGAGGCCCTGTCGGATCAAACCAACCCGGAAGCAGCTCGCCATGACCATGTGGCGGTGCTTTGTAATCGTTTTGAAGTGCTTGATGGGATGCATCTGGATTTCCCCCTTCCGTGGAAACGCGGACGGCAGAGTGCCGTCCCTACACGGATCTACCCCTTTTTCACCCGTCGTTTGATCTGCCGCAGCTCCTTCAGCATCTTAAAGGTATCCCGAACCACGCTGACCTTGGAATCCCGGTGGTTCACCACGGTGACGGGCATTTCCAGGATCTTGTATCCCAGCTTTTGGGCCCAGAGGATGGTCTCGAAGTCAAAGGCGAAGCCCTTGGTCTCGGTGCGGGAGAAGATAGCCTGCGCAGCCTCGCCCCGGTAGGCCTTGCAGCCGCACTGGGAGTCAGACAGGCGGAAGCCACCCGCCACGTTCAGCACCTTGATATAGGTCTTGGAGGCCAGCTTGCGGATGGCGGTATAGCCCGCGTAGCCCTCCGGGTGGAGGGGACGGGAACCGATGACCATGGAAGCCTCCGGGTGCTCCGCAAAAAGCTCCGCCGCCCGGGCGATGACCTCAGTGCCGTAGGCCACGTCCGCGTCCAGGAACATCCGGATGTCTCCCGCCGCCGCCAGCATGCCCGTCTTTACGGCGTTGCCCTTGCCCTGGTTGGGGGTGTAGCGAATGACCCGGGTATGGGGCAGGGCCAGCTTCTCCACCCTTGTCCCGCAGTCGTCTGCAGAACCGTCGTCCACAAAGATCAGCTCCCAGGCATCAAAGGTCTTGGAAAGGTAGTCGGTATAGGTATTGGCGGTGGCCTCAATGATGGCCGCCTCGTTGTACATGGGAACAATCAGAGACAGTTTCATAATATCACTTCTCAACTCTCAATTCTCAACTGCGAAGCGCTTGTCATCCTTGGGCAGATAGTCCACCGCTTCCCCTGCCGGGAGCTCCAGGAGCTCCGGATGGGCCAGCAGATGCTTGACCAGCTTCATGGTCTTGGCGTAGTAATAGCCGTCGGCAATCCGCTCGTCCAGAGTGACGCCGATGTTCAGCACCGGCCGGGTGGATACGCTGCCGTCCGGGTGGCATTCTGTGGCCAGGTGCTTTTTGCCGATCACCACAAAGCAGGAGCAGGTGCCCCAGTTGCAGAGGTGGTGGTAGCCGCAGTTCAGGTCGATGGAGCCCAGGTTCGTCAGGAAGATGGAGGAATAATTGGGGTCGTCCTTGATCAGGTCATAGGGAACCTTCCCCTTTCTGTCCAGACTGAACAGCACCTTCATTACCAGGCGGAGCACCCAGCGGGGCAGCTTCAGCAGCTTTTCCATGAAGTAGGTGGAGTTATCCACCGCGCCCTCTTTACGCTGGGTGTGGATCTCATCGATCAAGCTGTCATGGAGCTTGTCAATGGTAGAGCTCTCGTCGAACTTGCGGAAGGCCAGGCCTTCCTCGGCATGGTCTGAGAACTTTTTCTTCACCACAAAGGCCACGGAGAGGTACTTGCGCTGATACATCCTGTTACCGGAAATGAAGCGGTTCATCTTGGGCCGGAGCACAAAGGCCTTTACCACGGCGGCGCAGATAATGTGGAAATAGGTATACTTGTCCTCAGACCGGCCCTCGTTCTTTTTGGACAGATATTCCTCAATGGGCCGCAGATCCACTTCCTCGTTGATATAGGCCTCATTGTCCGCCCGATTGGGGTAGAGATAGGCCATAAATTGGTTCATGGCTGGCTCATTGCGCAGCCAGATCCCGTCCCGCCGGTCCCCCCGGCGAATTTTTTCTTTCTTCTCTTTTGCCATTCTATCACCTTTTTCTGTATTCGGTTCCCGGCACGTCGGCAGCGCACCATAGGGGGCTCAGCAGCCGCCCTGCTTCTTTGTATCAACGAAAGCATCGCGTTGGATGAAAGAGAATGCTGTGGAATAAAGCGATACACGGTACTGCTGATTTCTACAGAATCAGCATCAGAATCCCCCCCACCAGGGGCAGGTGCAGGATGAAGATATACAGAGAGTTCCTGCCGCACCAGCAAAAGAACCGCAGAACGGGATCCGCGGTGTTGGCCCGCGGCAGCAGAGTTTGCTTCTCCGGGTAGAGCGTTCTGCCCAAAACGATCCCCAGGCTGAACCAACCCAGATGGGGCAGAATCGGGAAATAGTCGCCGGAGGTAAAGGCAGGATACCGCAGGCCAAGGGGGAACAGAAATTTTGAGGAAACCATCACAGGCTTCAAATCAAACCAAAGCCCAACCGCCACCAGTACAAGACCCAGAGACAGGAGAACCGCAGTGGGCAGCTTCTTCAGCAGCGGGTAGAGCATCATGGCAAAGCCCAGCAAATGCAGCACACCGAAGCGGATGACCATACTTTCGTCCAGCAGACTCATAGCGACCGCAGCATAAGAGCCCACGGTCAGGACCATACCGCCGGCAAAAACCAGAACGCCCCGCTGGAGGCTTCGACTGCCCAACGTGGCGGACAGACCGGATAGAATCACGAACAAGGCGCCGCCGTAGTGAATCACAAAGCGGACAACGCCGGGCAAAGTCAGGAGGCCCTTTACGCCGGAAAGAAAAAACAGCGTATGCGCCACGATGACGCAGAGAATCAGGAAGCCGCGCAGGGCGTCGATCTCCCAAATCCGGTTCTTGGCTGTTTTCATACAGGTACTCCGGCGTTAGCCTCTTCCTCCAGAACCCGGTAGGCTACCTTGCCCACCAGGGTCTTGGGCAGCTCATCCCGGAATTCGATCTCGTAAGGCATGGCGTATTTGGCAATATTCTTCCGGCAGTGGTCCATCAGCTCCTCCCGGACCCCGTCGGTAGGCTCGATGCCGGGACGAAGAACCACGAAGGCCTTGACCTTCTGGATCTTGTAGGCGTCCTTGACGCCGATCACACAGGAATAGAGGACCTTTTCATGGCCGTCGATGATGTTCTCCAGTTGGCTGGGGTAGACGTTGTAGCCGGAGGTGATAATCATCCGCTTGATGCGCTGGCGGAAATAGACGAAACCGTCCGAATCCATGGTGCCCAAATCGCCGGTGTGGAGCCAGATTCTTCCGTCGGCATGGCGGCGGAGGGTCTGAGCGGTCTCCACAGGGTTGTCGATGTAGCACATCATGACGGAGGGACCGGAAACGCAGATCTCGCCCTCCAGGTTGGGATCCACCTCCTCCTCGGTGCCGGGCTTGACGATTTTATAGTAGGTGTCCGGGAAGGGTACGCCGATGGAACCGGAGCGGGAATAGTCCTTGGGCGTCAGGCAGGAGGCGGTGACACACTCGGTGGTGCCGTAGCCTTCCCGAATCTGAATTTTGGCGTTGTGCGCCTTCAGAAACTCGTCCACCTTGCGCTTGAGCTCCACAGAGAGGGAGTCGCCGCCGGAGAACATGCCGTCCAGGAAGCTGAGATCGGCCTTTTCCAGCAGATCCGTCCGCAGCAGGGCCTCAAAGAGGGTGGGAACGCCGGGAATCAGGTTGGGCTGCTTTTTGATGAGAAGCTGCGCGTAGGTCTTCACGCTGAACTGGGGCACCAAAATGCAGCGGGCGCCGCCCACCAGCGCGGTGTGGATGCCAATGCCCAGGCCGAAACCGTGAAAAACAGGCATGACCGAGAGCATTTTCTTGCCCACAACGGAAACCAGGCCGGAGGCCGCGATGGTCTGAAGGGCCGTGGCGTTGAAGTTGGCGGAGGAAAGCAGAATGCCCTTGGTGGTGCCGGTGGTGCCGCCGGAGTAGAGGATGGACGCGCCCTCCAGATAGCTCATTTCATCCGGAGGCAGCTCCTTCACCCGCTCACCTGCCCGCATGAAGTCCCTCCAGAGAATATAGTCCTCCCCCTTGGGCAGCTTGGGAACCTTCCGGGCGGACTTGCTCACGGGGTAGAGCATGCGCAGTGGCGCGGGCAGCTCGTCCCGAACAAAGGCAATCAGAACCTTCACCGGGTTTTCCAGCCGATCCCGAATCTCCTGAATCTTGGGGTAAAACTGATCCAGGGTCAGAATGGCCTTGGAGTGGGAGAAGTTCAGGTAAAAGGCAATCTCCGCGGGAGCGGAGAGCGGGTGGATCATATTGGAAACCGCGCCGATGCGATTGAGCGCGTAGAAGGTGTCCAGCGCCTGGGGGCTGTTGGGCATACAGATGGTAACCCGATCCCCTTTTTCAATGCCCATGGCAACCAGCGCCCGGGCGGTACGATCGATCCGGGTCATGAACCGGGAATAGCTGGTTTCCTTGCCCATAAACTCGTAGGCCACCAGCTCCGGATGGACCCGGGCAGTGTCGCGGACGATCTGATAGATGGTCTTCTGCGGATAATCCAGGTGGGCCGGTACGTCGCCGTAATACTTCAGCCAAGGCGCCTGTGCGGAAATGCCCATAGATGCTTCATCTCTCTTTTCTGATCTGGTTGTTTGAAAACAGGGTACACGCGGAGTATATTATATGGTATGAGACATAAAAATGCAAGCCATTTTATGCCTCATACCACAATTCATATCTGCGTTAGCAGGACAATGGCGGCCAGGAAGCGCCTGCCGCGCTGACGTTACCGCGCCAAAATCCTTGCAATGGGCGGCCTGCGGACCTTCATAGCCCCCTTGGGGCAGAACTCCTGACAGCAGAAGCAGCGGATGCAGGCGGCGCGGTCAATCACGGGCTTCCCTCGCTTCATGGTGATGGCTTTCGCGGGACAGATCCCCTCGCACTTTCGGCAGCCCACGCATTCATCCTTCTCCACCCCCGGCCGGGCAGCCAGCGTTCTGGAGAGAAATTTACTGTACAACGCTCCCACTCTGCCGCCGCCCATGGCGTTCTGGAACTGTAAGCCGCTGCGCTGGGTGATGATCTCAAAATCCTTGTCCACGAACGCCTGCCAGTCGCCGTCCACGGAGATTTCCTCCCGGCGCGCCGGGCAAAGCCCCCGCGCACGGGCGGCCCGGAGGGTGGGGACGGTATCGGGGTCCAGACCGATCATGCCGGCGCAGATCAGGTCGATCCGATGGGGATTCTCCCCGGCCAGCAGGCAGCCCAGAGGCTTGGGGGTGCCCGCCGTTGGGCCGTTGCCCTCCATGGCAAGGACCGCGTCCACCAGATGCAGCCGGGGCTTCCAGAACTCGTCCAGATCCACCAGCATATCCGCAAAGTCCGCCGGATTCGGGAAGCGGAAGTGGTATTCCGGCTTCATGGTGCCGGGAATGGTGCCGAAGAGATTCTTGGCGGCGGCGGAGAGCCCCATCATGCCATGGGATTTCAGCTTGGCGAAGTTGATGACTTCGTCGCAGTCCAGAAGCCAGTCGGTCACCGTGGCGGTCTTGCAGATCTTCGCCCCGGGGAGCTCCAGCGCTCGGGTGGAAAAGTCCCGGTTCAGTTCGGCGCTTGTCCCGTCCATACCGGAAACGGCGTAGACCTTGTTCAAATGCGCGGCGTTGTAGAGCCCGCCGGGGCTGTCGCCCACCACGGGGACGGCGCCCCGCTCCCGAATTATGGCGGCCAGAGCGTCGATCAGAGCGGGATGCGTCGTGGCGGCGGCCTCCGGGGTCATAGCGGAAACCAGATTGGCCTTGATGCCGATCCGCATACCGGGCCGAATCCAGTTCAGGCCCCCGGCCCGGGCAATCAAGTCCTCCAGGGCAGGCCGCACATGGGCCGGATCGTAGTCAGGACAGGAAACGACGGCGACGTCACAGGCTATATCGTTCATAGAGTGCTCCTCTTATTTCATCTGCTCCAGCAGCCGCTGTTTGAGCAGCAGATAGCGTCCGTATTTCTCCCGCTTGGCGAAATGGTCTTCCCGGTGTTGGATCGAAGCGCCGGAATAATCAAGGATCACGTCGCCGAACTGTTCCGAAGTCAGGTCGAAGACGCCGCCGCAGGCCTCGTTGAAGCAGTGAACGCCCCCCTCATTCAAGGGGATGCCCCAGACTCTGCCGCCGAAAAGATCCTGGGCCAGAAAGGCCGTAATGGAGCACTGACCCAGGGTGGGATTCTCTGGGCTCCAGCGGTCCCGCATCCTGGGGGCGCAGGTATCGGCTCGCCAGCATTTCAGCAGAGCGGCATAGAGCGTCTGGGGGGTGGTTATCCCCGCCAGCGGCGTTTGAACCGGTAAAAAAGTTCGATCAAAACCGTAAAACATCGAATTTCGACCCCCATATCGAATCTGCAGTTTTCCTCATCCTATCACAAGCCGGTGGTTTTTGCAAGCATTTGCAAATCCGGAAAAATGCAGTTGAAAAAAATATTAAAAAAAGTTATACTTCCCCTGCAAACTTTTTGACACAAATCCGTCTTAAGGGGTGAAGCGGTTCTCAGGGCGGGCGCGCGCCGCCGGGAAGAACCGCAATAGAGAGAAGAAAGAGGAGGATGATTGCCTTGGAGGACAATCAAATCATCGGCTTGTACTGGGCCAGGGACGAGCGGGCCATCGAAGAGACTGACCGTTCCTACGGTTCCCTCTGCCGGGGGCTGTCCCATCGGATCCTGAAAAACAGCGAGGACGCGGAGGAATGCGTCAACGACAGCTATCTCCGGCTGTGGAACCGGCTGCCGCCGGAAAAGCCGGACTCCCTGGGAAGTTTCCTGACCCGGATCGTCCGGAATCTCTGTCTGGACCGGCTGCGGCAGTCCGGCGCGGAGAAACGGGGCGGCTCCGCCATCACGGTGTCTCTGGACGAATTGGAGACCGTCACGGGCAGGAGCGACGTGGAAAGCAGCGTCATGGCCCAGGAGCTGGGCCAGGCCGTGGACCGTTTTCTGCGGACCCAGAGCCAGGAGGCCAGGACCATATTCCTGCGCCGCTACTACTTCTTTGACACCCGCACCGAGATCGCCGATCGCTTTGACATTTCCGCTGCTCAGGTCTCCGTAGTCCTCTCCCGGACCCGGAAGCGTCTGCGCAATTACTTAATGGAGGAGGGCTTGCTATGAAAGCGGAAGAACTGCTGAACAGCATGGACTATATCGGGGAGGCCCTCTTGGCAGAGGCGGAACAAACCGTTCTGGTGAAAACCAGGCGCCCCTGGCTGAAAACCGCTGTGGCCGCCGTTCTGGTGGCGGCAATCGGTGTCGGCGGCTGGCTGTTCCTGAAAAACGTCAACATGAAGCCAAGCTTCTCCGCCACAGAACCTGAAGTCTCCAAGCCCATCCCAACAGATACCCAGATTGTCACGACAGATCTTCCTGTTTTGGAAGTCGGAGATGCCTGGCAGTATCTCCCGAGCTGGTATTACACCGACTCTCAGGACGCTCCGGGCCTGTATGACCCTTCCATCACCCAACTGTCTGTTTACCGGGACAAGGTCTCCATGAAGCTCTATCAGAATAACTCCTCGGTTCATGAAGAAGCGCCCGTTTTCTACAGCGAAGAACAGCTCCGCACCATTCTGAGCGAGGCCGCCCAGAGAATCGGCGCGACCATTATCGGAGAAGTGAATTATGTCCGGTCCGAAGGAATCTGCTTCAGCGCCAATGTAAACACGGACAGAGGCTCGCTGCGGGTCAGCTCAGACGGTCTGGTTCAACTATCCAACAATGATACTTCCTATTTCACCCACCTGGATTCCGACGAAGACCTGTGGACCGACACCAAAAAAATGAACTCCAACATTGCCAGAGCCCGCGATCTGCTGACGCTGCCCCAGTACCAGGACTCTGTCATCGAAATGAATGAGGATGATGAATGGCTCCGTATCTTCCCCTCCCCGAACGACGCCAAAGAGCGTCTTCTTGCCTACACCTTCGGAAGCGTCCGGATTACCGCCCCCCGCGATGAATACTCCTATGACGCCACCATGTCCTGGTATCAGCGGCCCGGTTCCACCGGCTGGGACGACGTAGATCAGGACTGGCGGGAACTGGCGGGCAATTACCCCCTCATTACCCTGGAGGAGGCCAGGGAACAGGTGGCTGCGGGACACTATTACAGCCGCTGTTACGACGAGCCCTATTTCGGCAGTCTGACACTGGAACAGCTCAACAATGTGGAACTGGTCTATCCCTACCAGGGCGAACACGCGACGATGATGCCTTTCTACCGTTTCGATCTCGGAACAAATCTGTGCGACTATATCTGCGTCCCTGCGGTTCGTCCCGAGTATCTGTCGGACTTCCCTGCGGAATCCGCGTCCTTCGCGGCGGACGCCTGCTTTCGGAAGGTCGAGGAGAACGGACGTGCTGTCTTTACAAACGACCAAGTGGAGATTTGGCAGGACGATAACACCGTCATGAAAAAAGAACTTGCCTCAGGCGAGACGGCGAAGTATTATCTGATTGAGTCTTCGGACGAATGGGAACGAGTCCTGATTGCCGTTTCCGATCAGAGTTTATACTTTGGAAAAAGGTCGCATGGAAGCACCTGGGAAAGTATGGAAGAAATCTACACCGTGGACGTTTCGACAAAAACCATGAATCTGATCTGCGAACGTAAATGCCTCAGCTTTGAAGAAGGTATGATTATTCTGCATGAGCCGGACAGAACCTACGATTTCTCCGTCATTGACCGCAACGATCAGATGATTATCAGTCTCGGATCTTGCTGGGGCTTTGACGTGATCGACGGCAGCGTTTATTACGTCTACACCCCCGATTACCCAGATTGGGACTCGATCAGTAATCTGACAGTGGAAGATGGTCTTCATACACAGTACGCCGTATGCAGGATCGATCCAAACGGTACAAACACACAGCTCGGCAGCTTTGAAATGCCTTTTATCGACTGCACTTTCCAATTCGACCGGGAAACAAAAGAGCTCTACTTCGACTGGAATACGGACCGTGTTGATCTGCTCACGGCCGAGGTCAGGCATATCGAGCTGGAGCCTGTTGAAAACCTGGAAACTGTGGAGCCGAAGAACCTTGTCAACGAAGCTTTGCACATTGAGGGGACCTACACGGACGGCGTGGACAACGTCTACAATTATTCCTATTCCATTCCTCATCTGGACGCTAACACGCCGGATGCCATCGCAATCAACGCGGAGATCGACGAAAAATGGAGCTCCTATGCCCGCGACGTCGATGCGACGGAGGACGGCAACTCGAGCCTTCCCATTTCCACCATAGAATATCGGGTTTCGGTATGGAATAACGTGGTGAGCATAATGATCGAGTCTCCGCTTTGGTACGGCGACACCGATTACGCGGTCTACTGCTACGACTGCTCCACCGGACGTCGTTTGTCTCTGGGCACCCTGCTGAAAAAAATGGGAATTTCACGAGAAGACTTCTTGACCACTTGTGCGGAGAGCTTCCAGGAGAAATATCTGAGTCTGACCAGCTATATGACCGAGGAGGAAAGAAAGAAGTGTGAAGAGGATTCCCCCACGCACTGCCCCAACAGCGTGTTTAAGGTCAACCTGGGGCTCAAGGCCTACCCCAACGAGAACGGCGATTTCGTTGTCGTTGCTCCCATTTCGACGTGGGCCGGCGGAGATTCCTATAATTACCTCGTGACGCTTCCCCACATCGGGTAAGCCCCGATCTACCCGCACATTCCGAAGGACCGGCGCGCGCCGGTCCTTCGGTTTCGTCTGTTAAAACTCAAAAAATTTTTCATAAAAACCTGCAACACTTCTTTGATCGACTGCGTTATTATTTACGGAAGGGAGATGAAGCCCATGCGGGAAGCCGCTTTGATGGAACGACTCAGACAGCAGGACCAGGACGCGCTGGATCAGCTGACAACGCGATACCGCTCCTACGTCTGCACCATTCTGTCCAATATGCTCCAGGGCACCGGCTGCTACGCCGACGTGGAGGAGCTTTGCTCCGACGTGTTTTTGGCACTGTGGCAGCACGTTGAGGAGGTAGAGGACGGAAAAATCAAACCGTGGCTCGGAACTGTGGCCAGGAACCGGGCAAAAAGCTGGCTTCGCGCAAGGCAGGAGCTGCCCATGGACATCGACGAGATCGAGCTGCCGGACGACGGCCCCGGCCTGGAGGATGAAGCCATCCGGGCAGAGCTGGCCGCCGCGGTGCGAAAGGCCGTGGACAGCCTGAAGCCCAAGGATCGGGATATCTTCCTTCGGTACTACTTTTATCTGCAACCCGTGGAGGAAATTGCCGCCGCCCTGCACATGGCGCCGGTCTCCGTCCGGTCCCGGCTCAGCCGGGGCCGGGAGGTCCTCCGCAAACGACTGGAAAAGGAGGTCAGAGCATGAAATACAAAATTACGGATTTGATGGATCTGTATGAAGACCAGGATTGTAAGCTGACTCCTTTGGACCGAAATATGCATAAAATCGAAGAAAAAAAGGAGATCATGGAAGTGAAACAATCCAAACATAGATTTAACTGGCAGCAGGGCCTGTCTGTTGCCGCCGCCGCGATTTTAGTTGCCGGTCTGGGCATCGGCAGCCTCTACCTGATCAAGAACCAAAACAGAAACCGTCCGAACGACGCCACCGCGCCCTCTGATCCTGTTACGATTTCAACCACCGTGCCAGCCCCGACGGAGGGGCCCGTATCTGAAACGGAAACTACTCCAATCGAAACCTGGGATGATTTGGAGACTCTCCTGCGGAAGCTGGAGCAGGAGCTGCCCAACGACCGCTTTACCAAGGTCGACTATGATTACCTGTACGCCAAAATACCTGCGGGCTTCGAAGCCCCCGAGGGCTTCCTCCCCTTCTTCTCCAACGGACAAACCCGGATTTGGCAGGATGAAACGCGCATCCTGAAAATGGACGTGGCTTCCGGCGAAACGGAAACTCTCTTCACCGTCGAATACGGCGGCAATGATTACACGAAGCTGGGCGGCGTTACCGCGAACCGGCTGTACCTCGGCTCTTGCGACGCTGACGTTCTTGAATTTAACCTTTGGAACGCCTATTCGGTCAACTACCAAAACCAGGACCGAACGGATCTTGCAGGTTATGTATCGTTCCATTCCCAGGACGGCTGGACGCTGTTGGACAGCACCTCCCAGGACAACCTGGACGGCGGGTTTATCGTTGCAATCTCTCCCAAGGATGCGGTGGTCCGGGCAAGAGGCGTGAGTGTCCACGACAATTGCTACTACTGCGTGAGCTGCGACGACGACGTGGATTTTGAAGAATTGAGAGGTGAAATTGCTTGCCTTTCCCAGGAGGAACAGCAGAATCACGTTCTCCATTACAGCGTTTGCAAATACGATGCCGACGGCGTCAAGACAGACGTCGGCTCCTTCCCGGTCACTTATGCCGAATGGGATGCCTACTTCCGCGTTGACCCGGAAAACTGGGTGATCTGGCGCGGCGGGCTGTACAGCCCCCTGGATATTTCCACCCTGCGTCCCCTGTCTGAGGCCACGCCGGTAGAAGAACTTGCCGTTGAAGGGCTTGATCCCGCCAGAGAAATCGGCAGCGGCGTCCAGGCTTATCATCTGAGCCACATGACCGCGTTATGCACGGATTTTGGTCTGTTCGTCTTTGACGACTGGAATGATGGCAAGCTTCTCTTCAGCGTAGATTTTAACAAGGCATTTGGCCTGAACGGAGTGCCCACCGTGCTGGACGGCAGCAAACACGGAATATCCTGCGGAATTTCCAAGGGTGGCTGCACCACTTGCGAGCAAATCGTGCTGCGCTATACCGTAAGCCCGGAGCTTAATCCGATCTACCGGATGATTGGTGTAGAGACCGGTGTCTGCCATGATCCTGCGGACCTGTCGTTCGTGAATGAGTATTCCGCAGAAAACATCGAAATGGACTATGACTATGAGCCAGCAGAAGCATCTTGGGCCGGCGCTGACGGCGATACCGTTTCAACCATTTGGTTCCTTTGTGAGGGCGTAGATGGGCGTGTCTACCCCTTTGAAACGTCTGAACACGAAACCAAGCCCAGCGAAACAAATGCGTCTGCGCGTTCCGACCTCCAAGAACAGGTAAATTCGCTGCTGTCGATTTTCGCGCTGGAGTACGTTCAGGACAGCGACGATTTGGATACGGAAGATAAACTCGTCATTTTTGCCTTTGAATACTATGTCCATTTTGAGAACACGTTCAGCGCGACGTTGGAGCAGTACAACGACTTCCTGACCCGGACCCTCGGCAAGACTGTTTCTCCGGAGGACGGAACGACCTATCTGGAAGGCTATATTACCTTCCAGGACGGCGTCTTCTCGGCGGGTGAAGCCTACGGCGATCCCTATGACAACTTTGCCGTTGGCTCTGTCGCAGACGCCGCGTCCACAGAGGTTGACGGGAAGCTTGTCTATTCTCTGAACTTCAAAGTCTACGCTACCATTGACAACGAATACACCGCAACGGATCCGGATCTGGATCTGAGGCAGTTGACCATAGAAGAAGCTGACGCTCTGGTCGAGGCGGGCGAGATCGCCTACGTAGGCGAGGGACACGCGGAGATCGAGGATGTGGACGGCCAGCTTCGGATGATTCGCTACCGCAGGCTGCCCTCCACGGAGCAGAATCCGTAATTTATGATTGAAATACGCACAGCCGGTTCGGAAGCCCCGAACCGGCTGTGCGACGTTTCTGCAGAAGTGAGAGCATGCACCGTGGCGCACACTGTGCGCCGCTACAATACCCTGATCCTTGATCCTTGATCCCTGATCCCTGGCTGGCAAATTGCCGACACTGCAAATGTCAATTCTCCCCGATGATTGCCGATTTCGCCGTTTCCACGGCGTTTTCGACGGTGTCCGCGGCCTTGGTCACGGCCTGGCGAACCTGGGGCTGCTTGGGCAGAACAGAGGCGGCCACCGCGCCGCCCAACATGCCGAGGCCAAGTCCCCACGCAAAGCTTTTGACTGTCATATTTTTCACCACCTTTCCGGCTTAGTTTCCCCATTTTTCCTGAAAAAAAGCTGTCATTATTTACAATTATTTGATATAATAAAGGGGAAAGAAGCGGTGCGGGCATCACCCCCTATGGAAGCGCGCCGCTGAAAAAATAAAAGAGGGGTGTATTGTATGTCCATTGACCTGCTGCAAAGCAAGATCCGAAAGCTCAAATGTCCCATTATGGTGGGGCTGGACCCCACCCCGGAGCTGATCCCGCCGGAGCTGCTGGCGGAATGCAGAGAACAGCTGGGCGACAGCCCGGAAGCCCTGGCAGAGAGCTACGCCCGTTTTTGCGGGGGAATCCTGGACGCGCTGCGGAAAATCATCCCCGCCGTGAAGGTCCAGGCCGCCTGCTTCGACGCTTTGGGCTGGCAGGGGGTGAAGGCCATGCAGGAGATCCTGGCCTATGCCAAAAAGCTGGGCTACTACGTGCTGCTGGAGACCATGCGCACCGACGTGGGGCATATTGCGGCCATCACCGCCAAGAGCGTCTTCGGCGGGGTGAAATGCGGCGGGGAACGCCTCTTCCCCTACCCCTGCGACGGGCTTGTGGTGAACGGCTATCTGGGCAGCGACGGCATCCGGCCCTATCTGCCCTATCTGAAGGGAGAGGACCCCAAGAATCTTTTCGTGGTGGTGAAATCTTCCAATAAATCCTCCGCCGAGGTGCAGGACCTGGTCTCCGGCGGACGGGTCATTCACACCGCAATGGCGGACCTGACCCTGCGGTGGAGCACCGACCTCTTCGGCAAATGCGGCTACGGCGAGGTCGGCGCCGTTGTGGGGCTCAGCAGCGCTGACGCGATCCAAGCCCTGCGCAAACGCTATGACACGCTCTTCTTCCTGGTCCCGGGCTACGGGGCCCAGGGCGGTGTTGCCAAACACGCTGCCTACGCCTTTGACCGGCTGGGCCACGGGGCAGTGGTTTGTGCCTCCCGGTCCATCATCGGCGCCTGGCGGGAACTGGCCGGGACCGATTACCCGGAGGCGGCCGTGGCCGCGGTGGAAAAAATGAAAAAGCAGCTGGAAGCCTACGTGACGGTGCTGTGAGCGCGCGGCGTTTTCCCCCTGCAATTTGAAGGCTGAAAATGGAAATCGCCGGTTTCGGCGTCGTTCAAATTGCCGTTTGAACGAGCAAATCGAATAGACGCGCAAGTTCCCCGGCCGGAGTCTGCCAACGGCAGAGCGCCGTCTCTGGGTATCCCCGGTGGCCTGTCACCGGTGACTTAAACCCTGACCCGCGGCCCGGGAGCGCCGTCTCCCGCGGCTCTGATCCGAGGTTCCCGATCTCTGAAATCGGGGCTTGTATTTCCCCGAAAGTATGATATAATGGCCTTGCAAAAATATCAAAAGGAGTGTGTATTATGCCTCTGGTAACTACAACTGATATGTTTAAGAAGGCCTACGACGGCGGCTACGCCATCGGCGCTTTCAACGTCAACAACATGGAGATCGTGCAGGGCATCACCGAAGCCTGCAAGGAAGAAAAGGCCCCCGTGATTCTTCAGGTCTCCAAGGGCGCCCGCGCCTACGCCAACCACACCTATCTTGTGAAGCTGGTGGAGGCCGCTGTGCTTGAGTGCCCCGAGATTCCCATCGCCCTGCATCTGGATCACGGCCCCGACTTCGAGACCTGCAAGTCCTGCATTGACGGCGGTTTCACCTCCGTTATGATCGACGCCTCCTCCAAGCCCTTCGCGGAGAACATCGAAATCACCCGCAAGGTGGTGGAGTACGCCCACGACCACGGCGTGGTGGTGGAAGCCGAGCTTGGCACCCTGGCCGGCATCGAGGACGAGGTCAAGGTGGCCGCTCACGCCGCTTCCTACACCCGGCCCGAGGAGGTGGAGGAGTTCGTGTCCAAGACCGGCTGCGACTCTCTGGCCATCGCCATCGGTACCTCTCACGGCGCCTACAAGTTCACCGCCGCCCAGTGCACCCGCAACGAGAAGGGCATCCTGGTGCCGCCTCCCCTGCGCTTCGACGTGCTGGAAGAGATCACCAAGCGTCTGCCCGGCTTCCCCATTGTGCTCCACGGCTCCTCCTCCGTCCCCCAGAACTACGTGGCCATGATCAACGCCAACGGCGGCAAGATGCCCGACGCCGTGGGCATCCCCGAGGAGCAGCTGCGCCAGGCCGCCCGGTCTGCCGTCTGCAAGATCAACATCGACTCCGACCTGCGGCTTGCCATGACGGGCACCATCCGGCAGTTCATGGCGGAGCATCCCGACAAGTTCGACCCCAGAGAATATCTGAAGCCCGCCCGCGCCAACATCAAGGAACTGGTCCGCCACAAGCTGATCGACGTCCTGGGCTGCGCCGGCAAGGCCTGATCCCATACGAGTTCAGAGGCTGCCTCAAGCGGGGCAGCCTCTTCTCGTGTAAAAGGGTCGGCGCGGTCAGCGGCATTTGGAATAATTCTCTTGACAGGCTTGTGAAATCGTGCTATAATCCGGCCAAACCGGTGAGGAAGTGTGAGTACGTTTTCGATCCCCATCTTTCAGAGAGTCGCCGACGGTGGGATGGCGGCAGATGGCCGGAGACGGAATGGGCTTCTGAGGGCGAGCGGAAAGGGGCTATCCCCAAGTATGCGAGACGGGACGATCCTCCGTCAAGGGATCAGCGTATGTTGGTACGCATGAGTGGGCGCGCTTTGCGCGTCAAGCCGGGTGGCACCGCAGGAGTATTCCTGTCCCAGCGTCATTGGACACTTGGGGCGGGATTTTTTATCCTTCCCCGAAAAAAACAGGAAAGGATGAAAAACATGTCAAATGCAGCAACTCAGGTTCCCTACAAGATCTACCTGCGGGAGGATCAAATGCCCAAAGCCTGGTACAATCTCCGGGCGGACATGAAAACCAAACCCGCTCCCCTGCTGAACCCCGGCACGGGAAAACCCATGACGGAACAGGAACTCTCCGCCGTCTTCTGTCAAAAGCTGGCCCGGCAGGAGCTGGACAACGACACGACTTACGTCCCCATTCCCGAGAAAATTCTGAATTTCTACAAGATGTACCGCCCTTCTCCCCTGGTTCGGGCCTACTGCCTGGAAAAAAAGCTGAACACGCCCGCCCGCATCTTCTATAAGTTTGAAGGCAACAACACCTCCGGCTCTCACAAGCTGAACTCCGCCATCGCCCAGGCCTACTACGCAAAGCAGCAGGGATTGAAAGGAGTCACCACGGAAACAGGCGCGGGCCAGTGGGGCACCGCTTTGTCCATGGCCTGCGCTTACCTGGGTCTGGACTGCAGGGTCTACATGGTCAAGGTCAGCTATGCGCAAAAGCCCTACCGCCGGGAGGTTATGCGGACCTACGGGGCACAGGTAATCCCCTCCCCGTCCGATACCACCGCCGTCGGCCGGGAAATTCTGTCCCGAAATCCGGACACAAGCGGCTCGCTGGGCTGCGCCATTTCCGAAGCGGTGGAGGCCTCCCGGGCAGAGACGGGCTACCGCTACGTGCTGGGCTCAGTCCTGAACCAGGTTCTTCTGCACCAGTCTGTCATCGGTTTGGAGACCAAGGCCGCCCTGGATGAATACGGTATTCGGCCGGATCTGATCATCGGCTGCGCCGGTGGCGGCTCCAACCTGGGCGGCCTCATCGCTCCCTTCATGGCGGAGCGTCTCCGGGGCGAGTCCGACTGCCGGTTCCTTGCGGTGGAGCCTGCCTCCTGCCCCTCCCTGACCCGGGGCGTTTTTGCCTACGATTTTACTGACACCGGACGAATTTGTCCCATGGCGAAGATGTACACCCTGGGCAGCGACTTCATTCCCGCGCCAAATCACGCGGGGGGCCTGCGTTATCACGGCATGAGTCCGATTCTTTCCCAGCTTTACCACGACGAATATCTGGAAGCCGTCGCCGTCCCTCAGCGAGAGGTCTTTCAGGCTGCGGAAGCCTTTGCCCGGACGGAAGGCATCCTCCCCGCCCCGGAAAGCTCCCACGCCATCAAGACCGCCATCGACGAGGCCCTCCGCTGCCGGGAGACCGGCGAGGCAAAAAACATCGTCTTCGGCCTCACCGGAACGGGGTATTTTGACCTTGCCGCCTATCAGCGCTTCCATGACGGCACACTGACCGATTCCATCCCCAGCGACGAGGACCTGGCGCGGAGCCTGGAAAAACTCCCGAAGCTTTAATACTATGACTCATTTACGCAAAGATCGCGCTCCCTGCGCGGCCTTTGCGTAAATTTTCAATTTCCCCTCTTGACAACGTAACAATGTTATGTTATGATGCAGACACAGTAACAATGTTACGTCACAGTGTTACGAAAGGAGGACACATGGACAGCAATCTGATTTCCAAAAAGGAGCTGCTGGAGATGTACGGAATCTCCTACGGAGCCCTCTACCGCTGGAAGCGGATGGGGCTGATCCCCGAGGACTGGTTCATCCGGCGCTCCGCCCCCACCGGACAGGAGACCTTCTTCCGACGGGAATTGATTATCCCCCGGATGGATCTGATTCAGGAGCGAAAAGCCTCTCTGGAGGAACTGGCCCGGGAGCTGAATCACAAGGAGGAGCCCGTCTCACCCGCTCCCAAGCCGATGCTGCTGATTCAGGACGCCTACGGGCTGCACCGCTATCCCCTGGAAGAGCTGGACTCCGTCCGGCTGGTACTGGGAGAATTTCAATCCGAACTGTTGGAAAATCTGAAAGGAGTTTTTAAGCATGGCAAATAACAATGACGTTCATATCAGCGGCGGCGGAAAAATGGCCGGCGGCCTTTACGGTTCCGTCTACATCAGCGGCTCCGGGAAGCTCCAGGGCACCGTGGAGTGCGAGACCATGCACGTTTCGGGCGCCTGCAAGGTGGAGGACGGGGATCTGACTGTGCACGGAGAAATCCACTGCTCCGGGGCAACAAAGGTGGAAGGCAGTCTGGCCGCCAAATCCGCTCGAGTCTCCGGTTCCATGAGCGCGGAGCGTAGCGCCGCCATAGAAGAGGCGCTGGAAGTCTCCGGCAGCTTCAAATGCGAGGGCGAGCTGCGGGTGGGCAGGCTTGCCGTCTCCGGTGTCTGCAAGACGGAGGGTAGCATTAGCGGCAATGAGATCTCCGTCAGCGGCGTTCTGAAAAGTTCCGGCGACGTGCAGGCCGAGCGATTCAGCTCCACCGGCGCACTGAACGTGGACGGTCTGCTCAACGCGGAAACTGTGGAGATTCAGCTCAGCGGCGACAGTCTTGTCCATTCCATCGGCGGCGGAAGGGTCCAAGTAAAGAAGAAGCTCGGCAGCTTTATGATTTTTGGATTTATGCGGCGGCCGCACCTGGCCAGCGAGCTGATCGAAGCGGACGAGATCATGCTGGAATACACCGACTGCGAGACTGTCCGGGGCGTCAACGTCCACATCGGACCGGAATGCGTCATCGACCGAGTGGAATACTCCGGCAATCTCACCACCGACGCGAACTGCACCATCCGGGAAAAGGTCAAAATCTGAGGCAGGAGCGGAACTATGATTTGGGTCAAATTCAGTACGTCGGGCCGGTTCCCGGCAGGCGGCGATTCCACAACGCCGCCCGTGGGCGGACGCAGCCCATCCCCGGAGGGGAAAGTCGAGCCTTCTGCACGGGCAGACAGACGTTCTAAAACTGTATTATAAAAGTTTTGTAAATTTACCGACTGGGGCTTGCATTTTCCGAAAAGCTTGCTATAATGGGTTTAGCACTCAGAAATAAAGAGTGCTAAACCCATTACATCTTATGGAAAAAGAGTGATTAAAATGTCGAAAAAGCAATTCAAGGCGGAATCCAAGCGTCTGCTGGACATGATGATTAATTCGATTTACACCCACCAGGAAATTTTCCTCCGGGAGCTGATCTCCAACGCCAGCGACGCCATTGACAAGCTGGCCTACCTGGCTCTCACCGACCAGAACGTGGGGATGAACCGGGAAGACTTTGCCATTGACCTGCGTGTGGATAAAAAGCTGGGGCTGTTGACGGTCTCCGATAACGGCATCGGCATGAGCAAGGAGGAGATGGAGCAGAATCTCGGCACCATCGCCAAGAGCGGCTCTCTGCAGTTCAAACAGGAGCTGGACAAGGACCAGGCCGACGTGGACATTATCGGCCAGTTCGGCGTGGGCTTCTACTCCGCTTTCATGGTGGCGGACACCGTCACCGTGCTGTCGAAGAAATACGGCGAGGAGGAGGCCTGGATGTGGCAGTCCTCCGGCGCGGACGGCTACACCGTCAGCCCCTGCGAGAAGACCACCGTGGGCACCGAGGTCATTTTGAAGCTGAAGGCCGACACCGAGGGAGAGCAGTACTCCCGCTTCCTGGAGCAGTATCAGCTTCAGAACCTGGTGAAGAAATACTCCGACTACATCCGCTACCCCATCCGGATGGAGATGGAACGCAGCCGTCAGAAGGAAGTCCCCGAGGACGAAAAAGACCCCGACAAGGAGCCCGAATGGGAGACCTACACCGAGCTGACCACCCTGAACTCCATGGTCCCCGTGTGGCTCAAGGCCAAGAAGGACGTGACCGACGAGGAATACGACGGCTTCTACAAGGACAAGTTCTTCGACTATGAAAAGCCCCTGGCCCACATTCCCATCAGCGTGGAGGGCTCCGTCACCTACAAGGCCCTGCTCTATATCCCCGCCAAGGCGCCCTATGACTTCTATACCAAGGATTTCAAGAAGGGCCTGCAGCTTTACTCCTCCGGCGTGATGATCATGGAACACTGTGAGGATCTGATCCCCGACCACTTCCGCTTCATCCGGGGCGTGGTGGACACCGCCGATCTGAGCCTGAACATCAGCCGGGAAATGCTCCAGCACAACCGGCAGCTCTCCATCATCTCCGGCAATCTGGAGAAGAAGATCAAGCAGGAACTGCTGAATATGCAGAAGGACCGCCGGGAAGACTATGAGAAATTCTTCTCCGCCTTTGGCCGTCAGCTGAAATACGGCGTGGTCTCCGACTACGGCATGCACAAGGAAGCCCTCCAGGATCTGCTGCTGTTCTGGTCTGCCAAGGAGCAGAAGCTGGTCACGCTGAAGGAATACGTGGAAGCCATGCCCGAGGCACAGAAGCACATCTATTTTGCCGCCGGCGAGAGCAACGCAAGACTTTCCCAGCTGCCCCAGTATCAGCGGCTCCAGGAGAAGGGTTTCGACGTGCTCTTCATGACCGAGGACGTGGATGAATTCGTACCCCGGACCCTGATGACTTATATGGAAAAGGACTTCCGCAATCTGGCCACCGACGATCTGGATCTCTCCTCCGAGGATGAGAAGAAGGCCGCCGAGGCCGCTGCCGCCGACTGGAAGGACGGTCTGGACTTCCTGAAATCCACCCTGGAGGGCAAGATCGCCCGGGCGGAGGTCTCTCCCGATCTGGGCTCCCATCCGGTGTGCCTGGTGCCCGAGGGCGGCATGAGCTTCGAGATGGAGAAGTACTTCAAGCGCATGAATCCAGACATGGCTGTGCCTGTGGAAAAGGTGCTCCGCATCAATCCGGAGCATCCCGTGGTACAGAAGCTCAAGGGCATGATCGCCTCCGATCCCGAAAAGGCAAAGCAGTACGCCCAGGTGCTCTACGCCCAGGGTCTGATTCTGGCGGACCTTCCCATCGAGGACGCCCAGGCCTACACCGATTTGATCTGCGGGCTGCTGTAAGCGCTTTGCCGCCCGCGTCTGAAGTCGAAGGGAGTACGACATGCAAACAACGTCCGTCCTAATCCAAAGTCTCTGCGTTCCCTGCTGCAACCGATGCAGACACTGCCTCTTATCCGCAAACGGAACGGTAGAGGGTGCGGACTGGGACCGCAGCGTTTGGACCGCAGAGCGCTATTTGAACGAGCTGCGGCAGCAGCGGCCGGAGCTGAATACCAGCTTTTCCTTCGGCTATTCCATGGAGCACCCAAAACTGCGGGAGGCCATTCGGACCCTGCATCGGCTCGGCAGCCCTACCGCGACGTTTTTGCAGTGCGACGGCATGAAGATGCGGAACGAAACGGAATGTCGGGCGCTGGCTGCCATGCTCCGGGATGAGGGCATTCAGCAGTTGAATTTCACCGTTTACGGGCTTCCGGACTACCATGACCGCTTTGCGGGCAGGTCCGGGGATTTCGCCTTGATCGAGCGAATGATGAAAGCTGCCCGGGAGATTGGGCTTCCCTTCACCGTTGGGATCCCGCTCACCGAGGAAAACGTCTCGCAAGCCGATGCGGTGGTGGAACGGATGACTGCCGCGGGCTGCTCCAAGACCAGCCTATTCATTCCCCACGAGGAAGGACGGGGCCGACTGCTGGAGGACGTGCGGCTCCGGCTGCGCGACCTTTCCTGCCTGTTCCCTGCCGTTCGCGGTCTGCTGAATGAGACGATCTACCGGACGGAGGCCGAATGGCTGAAAGCGCCGGAGCTGGCAGAGTCCAAGTCCCGGCATATTCTGATCTCGCTTCGCAAGGACAACATCGAGGACTATGAAAAACGCAGTGCCGTCTCGGTGCTGGAAGAAATCGAAGCACTGGACGAGCGCTATTATCAAGCCTTTCCCAGCTTTTCCGAGCTGGCCGCGCAGTACGGGGACCCCAAGGGGGACCGACTGTATCGCGTCCGGGATCTCTTCTACCACTATCGCAGACTGTACGCTGCGGCGCATCCCGTGGACGTGCCGGATCTCATGGATGAAACCCGATCCGGAAGCAGAAGAATATGAAAAATCCCGCTGCGGCGCACGCCGCAGCGGGTCTTGTTTATTCGTCCCAGCAGGCTGTGATACTGCCGTCCGGGGAGACGGTGTAGGCCACCTGTCCGTCGGTGGTGACACCGTAGACAGTGACAGCGCGAAGGTTCACCTTCGCGGCCTCCCGGGCGGCGGTCTTCAGGCTTTCCACCGTATCCAGGTTGCCGATGGGGATGTCTTGGAGCTCCTCCATGGTGCCGCCGTACTTTTCCATCTGGGCGTAGGTGAAGCGCAGGGGATATTCCAGCTCCAGAGCGCCGGTCTCGGAATTCCAGCTTTTCAGGCTGAAAATCTGCCAGTGCTGGGCGATGTACTCCTCCAGGGGCTGGGCGGGCTCCTGCTCGGGATTCAGTTTGAAATAGAACCAGGCCAAGAGCCCCACCACGACTACGATCAGCACCAGCGCGATAGAAACCAGAATTATCATGGGCTTTTTCATCGTTTCAACGTCCTCCAAAAATCACCAGAAGCGCAGCAAGCTCCAGCAGAAAGATTGCCGGAATCCCCCACGCAAAGCTCGGGTGTGCCCGGGCGTCGGTCTTGTGACGGAAAACTGTCATTCCCAGCATGGCTCCCACGCTGCCCCCCAGAAAGCTCAGAGTCAGCAGGGTTGCCTCCGGGATCCGGCGTTTCCGGCGGACCGCAAAAGCCTTATCCAGGCCGAAGATCAGAAAGCACAGAAGATTCACGCCCAGCACACAGAGGACGATTTTCAGCTCGGAACTCATAACTTGTTCTCCTCTCACCTGCCGGCTCAATCTCCCAGCGTCAGCGTCAGCCGCACAGGATTGTGATCTGAGCAGGAAAAGCCCCCGTCCAGAGTCTCCACCTGCTCCACGATGAGGTTGGGAGAGACCAGGAAGCCGTCAATCACAAAGTACTGGGTGCCTTCCGTGTCGGAAGGATCATAGGCCTGGTTCAGCAGACGGCAGGTAGGCAGAGAACCGTCGCAGACATAGCGCCAGTCAGCGTCCAGCTCGGACGCATCCAAAGCGCCCGGGGACCAAAGCTCCCCATGGGTATTGGGCCAGGCAGAACCCGCGTCGGGGAAGGTCTGGTTCCAATCGCCCCCGGCCAGAACGTAGTTTCCCTTTGCGTATTCCTCAGAAAGGAAAGCCCGAAGCTGCTCAGACTGGGCCGCTTTGCCTTCCCCGTCGTCATAGGCCTCCAGGTGGAGATTCACCAGCACCAGTTCCTTTTCCGTCCCCTTGAGCGGGATCCGGGTCACCAGCAGACAGCGTTTCAGGTTTGCGATGGAAACCGGCCAAGAGAAGGGACAAGGCAGGCTGATCCGACTTGCCTCGGTCACGGCGTAGCGGGAGGTCGTCAGAAGGCCGGAATTCACCTTGCCGATAGGCGGCCAGGGAAAGGGAACAAACTTGCAGGAATAGTTCAGCGCGTAGGCGCTCTCCCGCTCCCCTTCTGCCCGGAGACCGGCTGCTTGGTTCAGGCCGTAGCTGCGGGTGGAATCGGAATCCACCTCCTGCAGCAGGAGAAAATCAGCGTCCTGACCGGTAATCAGGTCTCGAATTCCATTGTAATTCTTGGTGACCCAGTCCTCGGTCTCCGGACGGATCTGCAAGCCTCCGTCCATGAAGAAATCGCTTTCCTCCCCCAGGGCGCAGTAGCCGACGTTCCAGGACAGGACCGAAAAGGTCGTTTTATCCAGAATTGAACACTCCGGTCCCAGGACTTCCAGCTTTTCCACCGGCTCCGGACGGTACTCGGTGATTACCAGGAAGAGAAACAGACCCGCGGCGGCCAGCAAAAGGACGCCCAGGATGATTCCGATCGTCAAGCATAATTTTTTCAGCAGTTTCATACTTTTTCTCCTTTATCACACAGCCACGTTTCCCGCGGCGCACCACGTTTCACTACATCAGCGGCGAGAACAGCCGGAGGACGGAGCGATAGATTTGCCGGAAGACGCTCACGCCGGAGGCGTCTTCACGAGTAACCTCCCGGCACTTGGAGAAGGTGGCGTCAAAGTCAGTGCGAATCGCGGGAATGCAGCCCGCCCGGTAGAGCCACACGCCGTCCTCAAAGTGGAGGTAGAGGCTGCGGAAGTCCAGGTTCACCGTCCCGACGGCGGCGGTTTTGTCGTCAGACAGGAAGACCTTGGAGTGGATGAAGCCCGGGGTATACTCAAAGATCCGGACGCCTCCCTCCAGCAGCGGTGCGTAATTGGCCCGGGTCATTTCATAGACGTAGGGCTTGTCCGGTATACCCGGCGTGATGATTCGCACGTCGATCCCGGCCTTAGCGGCATTGGTGAGCGTCTCGGCCATGCCCTCGTCGATGATCAGGTAGGGGGTCATAATCCAGACGTAGCGCCGGGCGCCGGTAATCACGTTGCTGAAAACGATCCGGCCCACGGCCTCGTCGTCCAGGGGAGTATCCAGATAGGGCTGCACATAGCCCAGGGCGCCGGGCATCTCGGCAAAGGATGGTTTTTTCGCCTCACTTTGGGTCTGGGCCACGTAGTTCCACATGGAAAGGAACATCACCGTCATGGACCATACCGCGTCTCCCCGCAGGCGAAGGCCCGCATCCTTCCACTGTCCGAAGCGTCGCTCGCCCAGGTTGGCGTACTCGTCCGCCAGGTTCACGCCGCCGGTAAAGCCCACCGTCCCGTCAATCAAAAGGAACTTCCGGTGGTCCCGGTTGTTCAGCCTGGAGTTGAGGATGGGCACGAAGCGGTTGAAGGCCCGGGCCTGGATGCCCAGCTCCGCCAGGCGGCGCTGATAATTCTTGGGCAGGCGCTGAATGCAGCCGAAGTCGTCGTAGATCATCCGCACATCCACCCCCGCGGCGGCCTTCCGGGTCAGAATCTCCAGAATCCGATTCCAGATCTCCCCTTCCTCCACGATGAAGTACTCCAGGTAAATGGTCTTCTCCGCCTGCTCCAGGCTTTCAAATACCTGGGCAAAGAAGGGCTCTCCAGACTCATAGTAATCCGTCAGCGTGTTCTGATACACCGGGCAGTGGACAGTATTGCTCAGATAGCGGGCCTGAACCGCCGCGCCGGGATCGTCCTCCCGCAGATCGTTCATCACGTTCTCGTTTTGGAGCATGGTGTGCTCCAGCGTCTTGTCAATATCGCCCATTTTCCGGCGCAGACGCTTGGAAAGGCGGCTGCCGCCGAAGAGCAGATACAGCGTCAGGCCGAAAACCGGGAGACCGAGGATCGGAATGATCCATGCAATTTTGTAAGCGGGATTTTCCGGCAGGGACAGCAGATACAGAACCATCAGCCAAGCCAGCACCGTGATGACGGTCTTAATGACCGGCTCGTAGTCTCCAAACCAGAAAAGTGACCCACAGATCACAAGGATCTGAATGATGATGCCGACAGAAACCATGCCGACACGGGACAACAGCAGTTTCAGAAAGCCTCTCATGTACAGGCATAGCTCCTTTCCGCAGATGAAGAATGAATCATGGAGACGCCGCTGTGTGACAAATAGAAATAATCCGCAGCACCTCGTTATTCATTTTTCTCTGTTCATTCGATTTCTCTGTACATCCCCGCGGCATCGTCCTTTCGGACGACCTCGGACACCTGGAGAACCTCAACGTTCAAGGTATTCGCCCCAAAGCGGATAGAGATCTTATCTCCCACCTTCACGTCGTAGCTGGCCTTGGCGGGCCGTCCGTTCACCGTCACCCGCTCCGCGTCGCAGGCCTCATTCGCTACCGTGCGGCGTTTTATTATTCTCGATACCTTTAGAAATTTGTCAAGTCTCATAACAATCCAAGTGAATTGATAATAGACAATGGACAGTTGAAAATGATCGGAGTTTTGCATATTGGAATTCGCAAAACTAATTCAATTGTCAGCTGTTAATTGTCACCTGTCAATTAAAACCTTTCTCAAATATTTTCCCGTAAAGGAATCCGGATTTGCGGCAACCTGCTCCGGGGTGCCTGCCGCCACAATCCGGCCGCCGCCGTCGCCGCCCTCGGGCCCCAGGTCGATGATCCAGTCGGCACACTTGATGACGTCCAGATTGTGCTCAATCACCAGGACGGTGTTGCCCCCTTCCACAAACTTTTGCAGCACGTCAATGAGCTTGCTCACGTCGTACATGTGCAGGCCGGTGGTGGGTTCGTCCAGGATATAGAAGGTGGAACCGGTGGAGCGTCGGGACAGCTCCGTGGCCAGCTTCACCCGTTGGGCCTCGCCGCCGGAGAGGGTGGTGGAGGACTGGCCCAGCTTCAGGTAGCCCAGGCCCACGTCCACCAGGGTCTGGACCCGATCCCGCAGACGGGGCAGATTCTGGAAGAAGTCCAGAGCCTCGTCACAGGTCATTTCCAGCACGTCGGAGATGGAGGCTCCCTTATACTTGACCTCCAGGGTCTCCCGATTGTAGCGTTTGCCCTGGCAGACGTCACAGGGCACGTACACGTCCGGCAGGAAGTGCATTTCGATCTTTACCAGGCCGTCGCCGCCGCAGGCCTCGCAGCGGCCGCCCTTGGTATTGAAGGAGAAGCGGCCCGGGCCGTAGCCCCGGAGCTTGGCGTCCTGGGTGGAGGCGTAAAGGTCCCGGATGTCGTTGAACAGGCCGGTGTAGGTGGCGGGGTTGGAGCGGGGGGTTCGGCCAATGGGACTTTGATCGATGCAGATCACCTTGTCCAGCTGCTCGATCCCCTCAAAACGGTCGTGCCGGCCGGGCCGGATGCGAGCATGATTCAGGCTGCCCGCCAGCTTCTTGTGGATGATCTCGTTTACCAGGGAGGACTTGCCGGAGCCGGACACGCCGGTGACGCAGCAGAGGGTCCCCAGAGGAATGCTTACATCGATGTTTTGCAGGTTGTTCTCCCTGCAGCCGAAAACGAGAAGCTGCTTGCCGCTGCCCGGCCGCCGAACAGCGGGAATGGGGATGGTCTTCCGGCCGGAGAGGTACTGGCCGGTGATGGAACGGGACTCCGCCTCGATATCCGCCACAGAGCCCTGGGCCACAATTTCGCCCCCGTGGATGCCGGCACCGGGGCCCACGTCCACGATATAGTCCGCCTGGCGCATGGTGTCTTCATCGTGCTCCACCACGATCAGGGTGTTCCCGATGTCCCGAAGCCGCTTCAAGGTCTCCAGCAGCTTGTCGTTGTCCCGCTGGTGGAGGCCGATGGAGGGCTCGTCCAGGATATACAGGACGCCCATCAGGCTGGAGCCGATCTGGGTAGCCAGCCGGATACGCTGACTCTCGCCGCCGGAAAGGGTTGCGGCAGCCCGGGAGAGGGTCAGATACTGCAAACCCACGGAGCGCAGGAAGCCCAGGCGGGCCTTGATCTCACGGAGAATGGGAGCGGCGATCATGGTTTCGGTGGGGGGAAGCTCCAGCTTCTCCATGAAGTCCAGGGCCTTGGTCACAGGCAGGTCACAGTAGTCCATGATCTTCATGCCACCCACGGTGACAGCCCGGGAGATGGGCGAAAGCCGTTTGCCCCCGCATTCAGGGCAGGGAGAGGAAGACATGCACTCCTCCAGTTCCCTGCGCATGGCGTCAGACTGGGTCTCCCGGTAGCGCCGCTCCAGACTGGGGACGATGCCCTCGAAGGCCTGCTCCAGGGTACCGCGACCATTGGCCCGCTCGTAGTAGAGCTTCAGCTTCTCCCCCTTCGTGCCGTAGAGAATCGCATCCAACGCGGGTTTGGACAGCTTTTCAATCGGGTCTGTGAGTTTAAAATGAAAGCGATCCGCCAGGGCGTCAAAGTACATCTTGGAGATGGAGTCGTTCCGCACGTTGCCCCAGCCGCTGGCCTGAATGGCGCCCTCAATGATGGAGAGCGTACGGTTGGGGATAATCAGATCCGGGTCCACCTTCAGCTGGAAGCCCAGGCCGGCGCAGTGGGGACAGGCTCCGTAAGGGTTGTTGAAGGAGAACATCCGGGGACTCAGCTCGGGCATGGAAACGCCGCAGTCCTCGCAGGCGTAATTCAGTGAAAATGGCATTTCCTCCTGGCTGTCCATCCGCTGGATCAAGGCCAAACCGCCGCCGTGGGAGGTGGCTGTCTCAATCGAATCCGTCAGGCGGCGGGTCACGTCGCCCCGAAGCACCAGGCGGTCCACAATCAGCTCGACGTCATGCTTTTTATTCTTGTCCAGGACGATGTCTTCCGTCAGATCATAGAGATTTCCGTCCACTCGCACCCGGGCAAAGCCGGCCTTCCTGGCGTCGGAGAAAACCTTCTGATGCTCGCCCTTTTTGCCCCGAACCACCGGTGAGAGCACCTGAAACTTGGTCCCCTCGGGGAGCTGCAAAACCTTATCTACAACCTGGTCAATGGTCTGCTTGCGAATCTCCTTGCCGCAGTTCGGACAGTGGGGCACGCCGGTGCGGGCCCAGAGCAGACGGAGATAATCGTAGATTTCCGTGACGGTTCCCACCGTAGAACGCGGGTTCTTGGAGGTAGTCTTCTGGTCGATGGAGATTGCCGGAGACAGGCCGTCTATGGCGTCCACGTCCGGCTTGTCCATCTGCCCCAGGAACATTCTGGCATAGCTGGACAAAGACTCCACATAGCGCCGCTGGCCCTCGGCATAGATGGTGTCAAAGGCCAGGGAGGATTTGCCGGAGCCGGAAAGCCCGGTAAACACCACCAGCTTATCCCGGGGAATGGTCAGATCCACGTTTTTCAAATTGTTGGCCCGGGCGCCCCGGACAGAAATGAATTCATTCATAGTCTTCACTCGATTCGGTAAATCATTAGCGATTATTATAGCAGAAAAACGTCAAATAAGCAATAGGAAATCGGAATCCAAGATTCCGATTTCCTATTGCTTATTCGCAAAACGAAGTGATTGAAAGGATTACTTTTCCAGGATGTCATGCACGCCGTCATGGTTGGCATCAAAGAGGTTCGGGGCCATTTCTTCCCGGATGCTGACGCCCCGGGAAACCCGCTGCTTTTCAACCAGATCGGAGAGCATTTCTTTGATCTTGCGCGGCTCCTTGATCCGCCGGATGTCAAACTCGGAGGCGGTCTTGTCGGAGGAGCAGCAGTGGATGGTGCCAACCCCGTCCACACGCTCCAACAGGCCCCGGGTCAAAGACATATCCAGAATACGATACAGGCGGATTTCTTCCTCCGTCTGCTTGATCAGGCCCTTGACGATCAGGAGCTTCTCATCGGTGAGGATATAGCGGGTAAAGGACCAGGGCAGGCCGAACAGGGTACGCTTGCGGTCGGACCAAACGGTGTTGTTGGGGAGCTTCATATCGGTTTCCTCACTTTCCATGATATGCGGGAACGCCGGTCCGGGAGGATCGGCGCCTCCCACAGAATTTTACTCAACAGTGACGGATTTTGCCAGGTTGCGGGGTTTATCCACGTCGCAGCCCCGAAGCAGGGCAACGTAGTAGGCAAAGGTCTGCAGAGGAATGATGGTCAGGCTGGGCTGGAACAGCGGATGCGTCACGGGAACCGTGATCATCGCCGGGACGGTCTTCTTGATCTCCTCGGCAAACTTATCCGTGGTGACACCGAAGACGTCGGCGCCCCGGGCGCGGACCTCCTTGACGTTGGACATGGTCTTGTCAAACAGAGCATCCACCGTAGCCACCGCCACCACCAAAGTCCCCTCTTCGATCAGGGAAATGGGGCCGTGCTTGAGCTCGCCCGCCGCATAGGCCTCAGAATGGATGTAGGCGATTTCCTTCAGCTTCAGGCTGCCCTCCAGGCAAATGGCGCTGTCCACGTTCCGCCCGATGAAGAAGGCGTCGTGGACGTTGAAGTACTGCTCGGCATAATAGCGAATCTGCGCGATCTTATCATCGGTCAGACAGAGGGCAATCTTCTGGTCCAGCACCATCAGCTCATTGACCAAGGCGGTATACTCCTCGGGGCGAATAGTTTCCAGCAGATCCCCGATATAGAGCGCAATCAGGTAAATCACAGACAGCTGGGTGGAGAAGGCCTTGGTGGTTGCCACCGCAATCTCAGGACCGGCCCAGGTGTAGATCACGTCGTCGGCCTCCTTGGCAATGGCAGAGCCCACCACGTTGACGATCGCAAGAGTACGGGCGCCCTGGCGCTTGGCTTCCATCAGGGCGGCCTTGGTGTCGGCGGTCTCACCGGACTGGGAGATGATCAGCACCAGGGTATCATCCCCCAGGACAGGCTCAGAATAACGGAACTCCGATGCCAGAATGGGCTCCACGGGAATCCGGCAGGTTTTTTCCAGAATCAGCTTGCCCAGGCAGCCCACGTAGTAAGACGAGCCGCAGGCAACGATGTAAATCCGTTTCAGCCCCTCCAGGTATTCCTTCGAAAGAGTGATATCGTCCAGGACCACCCGACCGTCCCGAATTCTGGGCGAAAGGGTGCCCTTGACAGCTTTGGGCTCCTCGTGGATTTCTTTCAGCATAAAGTGGTCATAGCCGCCCTTTTCCGCGGCGTCGATGTCCCACTCGATTGTCTCCGGCACCTTATCCACGGGATCATAGAAGGCGTCGTAGAACCGTGCTCTGTCCTTGGTAAAGATGACCGTGTCGCCGTCGTTGAGGTAGACCACCTTGCGGGTGTATTTGAGAATGGCGGGCACGTCGGAGGCGATAAAGTTCTCTCCTTCGCCGAAGCCGAAAATCAGCGGGCTCTCCTTCTTGACGGCAATCATGGTGCCGGGGAAATCCTGGCAGAGAATGCCCAGAGCGTAGCTGCCCTCCAGCTGGCCCACCGCCCGACGGACCGCCCGGGGGAAGTCCTGGAGCTTGTCATAGTAATACTCAATCAGGTTGGCAACAACCTCGGTGTCGGTCTCAGACTGGAAGTGCTTGCCCTTGCGGACCAGCTCCTCCTTCAGCTTGAGATAATTCTCAATGATGCCGTTGTGGACGACAGCGATTTTCCCTGCGTCCGCAATATGAGGATGGCTGTTGATGTCGGAGGGAGCGCCGTGGGTAGCCCAGCGGGTATGACCGATGCCCACGGTGCCGCGGATGCCGCTGCCGCCGTCAATCAGGCCGTTCAGATTCGCGAGGCGTCCCTTGGCCTTGGCGACCTTGAGCTCGCCGTCAGACATGACGCATACGCCGGCGGAGTCATAGCCCCGGTATTCCAGCTTGGAAAGACCGTCCAGCAGAATCGGCGCAGCTTGACGGTTTCCAAGGTAACCAACAATTCCACACATAAAAGAAAGCCTCCTGTCAGAATAGTCCGTTGCTCTGAATATTATATCATACTTTGTCAGAAAATACAATTGGCGATTTCGGCTTATTTCCCCAGTCGGATCCAGGCAGGCTCCAGGCCTCGCAGGGAATGAAGAGACTCCGGCTTCACCGGAACGCCCCCGAGAGAAATCAGCGCCCCGCAGCCCTCGCTTCCGTCGTCGTGGACAAAAAGCGGGCTCCAGCCCCGGCGCAGATTCTCCTCCGATCCGCTCCAGGTGCCGCCGGACAGATGAGACTGGGCCACAAGAGTCTTTTCTCCCAGGGCGTGAATCAGCCGATTCCGCTCCAGCGCCCGATAGCCTGCCATGGGCAGGTGCCAGCCCCATTCGCACAGATAGACAATCCGATCATTCTCCGGAGTATGATCCTGAAGGCCGTCGGGCAAAACGGCCGCCACGCTGCCTCCCGCGGACAGGCAGGCCTCCTGGGCAGCTTGATCCGCTCCCCGGGCGTTGCCGGAAATCAGCACAAGGCCCTCCGCCGCTGCCAACTCCCCCACCCGACGGGCAAAGCGGGCTCCTTCCGGGCTCAGCTCACGGCTGCCCACCAAGGACACCCCCGGCCGGTTCAGCAGCACCGCGTTCCCCCGGCAAAAAAGCACGGCGGGAGCGGCGTCTCCCAGGCATCGAAGCCGGGCAGGATAGCTCTCGGAAATTCGAGTCAACGGGCGAATGCCCAGCTCGGCAGCCACGGAAAGATAGCTGATTAATTCCCGCTCCCGGCCGAGAAGCTCCGACACTCGGGCGGAAAAGGCTTCGTCGTAGCCCAGCGCCCGCAGATCGGCGGCGGTCATGGGCCGGTTCGGGTCTTCGGTCTCGCCGGTCCGGGCAAGGACCCGGGCCCGGAGCGTCCGGAGCTGGGCAGGAGTCAGAGGCTTCCTGCCGTCTCCCAGGTCGGCGCACAGCAGCAGGAAGCCCCGTTCCGCCGCCGTCACCGCCTGCGGCGGGAAACAGGCGCCGCCTGCCGCCGCTCCACGGGAACCAGACCGGATTCCGTGATGGCTACGGGTTGGATGGTAAAATGACAGTATTTCGCAATCTCGTCCAGCTTGGCCTGTTCGGGGAAGCTGCCGATGACGGTGAAGCTCACGCCCTTCTTCTTGGCCCGGCCGGTGCGGCCGATGCGGTGGACGTAGTAGTCGTTTTCCTGGGGTACGTCGTAGTTGATGACGCAGTCCACGTCGTCCACGTCGATGCCCCGGGAGGCTACGTCGGTGGCGATCAGCACCGGCAGCTTGCCCTTACGGAAGGACTTCATGGTCCGCTCCCGCTGGGTCTGGGGAATGTCCCCATGGATGCAGTCCGCGTCCACCCCCACCCGGCGCAGGTCGTCGGAAAGCCGCTGGCACATGACCTTGGTGTTGCAGAAGATGATGACCCGCTCGTAGGCTCCCAGGTGGAGCAGCCAGCGCACGGCGTTCAGCTTTTCCAGGGCGGGGACAGTGACGGAGTACTGGTCGATGTCCGGCCGTTCCTCCGCCTCGGGCTTCACGGTAATTTCCACCTCGTCCCGCTGGTACATCCAGGAGACCGTCATAACCTCCTGGGACATGGTAGCGGAGAAAAGGCCCAGGTTTTTCCGGTTCTTCACCTTCTCCACAATGCCGGTCACGTCCTTGAAGAAGCCCATATCCAGCATCCGATCCGCCTCGTCCAGGATCACGGTTTGGATCTTGTCAAAACGTATCGCGTGATGCTTGTAATGATCCATCAGGCGGCCAGGGGTCGCCACCACGATCTGGGGCTTCTTTTTGAGCTGCTGGAGCTGGGGCTCCATTTTCTGGCCGCCGTAGAGCACGGCCACCCGGATGTTCTCATAGTGGGTCAAAAGCCCCCGAAGCTCATCACCGATCTGGAGAGCCAGCTCCCGGGTGGGGGCCAGAATCAGGCCCTGCACGTCCTCGCAGGCGGGATCGATGTGGGCGATCATGGGGATGCCGAAGGCGAAGGTCTTGCCGGTGCCCGTGGGGGCCTTGGCGATCACGTCCTTCCACTCCATCAGCGGGCCGATGGCCTCCGCCTGGACCCGGGTGGGATAGCCGTAGCCTTTTTCCTCCAGGGCGGCCAGAATCTCTTGGGGAAGGTTCATTTGCTGAAAGCTCAACTCGTTTACATCAGACATTGCTTTGTGTTCCTTTGTTTCTGTCGGTAGTTATTTATCTTTTTAAGTATACCATCCTTTCGGGGGAATGGCAAGAAGTATTTGCCGGAAGAAAAGGATTGCAAAACGCAGAACAAAGTTGTATAATATGTGGAAACGTGTCGAAAACCACAAGATTTTGTGAGGGGATCTGACCTATGAGTTTTACCAGCATTCCGTTTTTATGGTTCCTGGCTGCCTTTTTGACGATCTACGGCCTGTGTCCTGCCACTTATCGCCGGTATCTGCTTTTGGCAGGAAGCGTGGTCTTTATGTGGATGGGCTCTCTGACCGCCGCGCTCTGGGCACTGGGGTTTGTGGCCGCGAACTACCTCCTGGGCAACTTCATCCAGCGCAGCTCCGAGCGGAAGCTGGTTATGGGGATGGCGGTTGCCATCAATGCCATGTTCCTGGCCACCGCCAAGCTGGCAGATATGAGCGTGACCGGTTTGAGCTTTTACCTTTTCTCCTTCATGGCCTATCAGGTGGAGGTTTACCGGGGCACGGTGCAGGCGGAGCTTGATCCCATCCGCTTTGCCAATTACGGTTTCTTCTTCCCCAAGTTTACGCAGGGTCCCATCACCCGCTACAGCGAAATGGCGGGGCAGCTGGACAAGCCTCGGATCACCATGGCTGCCATCCAAAAGGGTCTGGAGGATTTCACTCTTGGCTTTGTTCTGAAGATTTTGGTTAGCGACAGACTTGGAATCCTGTTCGGCGGCAATTACGACGATTTGCTCTCAGTCGGCTACGAACTAATCTCCACCGATTTAGCGTGGCTCGGTGCTGTGGTCACCAGCCTGCATATCTACATTGAGTGGGTCGCCTATATGTATATGGCCTTGGGTCTCGCCGGGATGCTGGGCTTCAAGCTGCCCCAGAACTTCAACTTCCCCTTTATTGCCCGAACCGTAGGCGATTATTACCGCCGCTGGCACATGACCCTGACCCGCTGGTTCAAGGACTTTGTGTATATCCCCCTGGGAGGCAGCCGGAAGGGTCTGAGCAAGACGATCGTAAACGTGCTGTTCGTGTGGCTGCTGACCTCCCTCTGGCACGGCAACGGTCTGGCGCCCAAGTATATGATCTGGGGGATTCTGGTGGGGGTCGCGGTGATTCTGGATCCGCTGTTCTATGACTGGCTGACAAAGCGCTATTCCCGAAAGCCCGGGCTGGGGCTCCGGCTGGCGGGACATCTTCCCCTGTTGGCGCTGCTGCTGATTTCCTGGCTCATTCTTCGTGAGCCCGCCCAGGGCTTCAATTTCATTATCTGGGGCATGAGCATCGGCCTGCTGATCGTGCTGGAGCGGCTGTGGAAGACCTTCGTGGTAGATCGGTTCCGTCTGGGAGAGAAATTCGGAGAAGACAATCTGCTGGGAAAGATTTGGAAATTTGTGATGTCCGCTCTGGCCCACTTCTGGGTGGTCGTCACCATGGTATTAAGCTGGGTTGTATTCACAATCAAGGACTTCGACTTGCTGAAGCTCTACTTCTCCCGCCTCTTCCCGGCCACCGGCGCTTCTGCCGGTTTCATTGAGAACGATTTCAGTTTACGCTGGGACAAACTCTGCATCTATGTGATAATTGCCGTGCTATTCTGTTTTCCGCTGGTAGACAGGGGCATTCGCCTGATAAAGCGGTCCCGGCTGGGGTCCTGGATCCTGTCCGCGATCCTGTCCGGCCTATTCTGGTATGCCGTCTACATTTTGATTGTCGATGGCAGCAATCCAATGGGTTACGCCGCATTCTAACCACTATACAAGGAGAGATTATAATGGACGGAAAATATACTTCTTCCTCCCGACAAAGATATGATCGGAACGGAAGACAGCCAAACTTCGGCAGATCGTTTTTTTTCCGCTGTCCCCTGCTGACCCTTTTAGTTATTTTCGGCCTGGTGTTCTTTCTGATCATGGCTTTCACAAACCGGGATTCCGGTGAAGAAGGGGACCCCACGGAGCGGCTTTCCCAGATCCAGACCCAGCCCAGCACCGATCCCAAAAACACCCCCGCTCCCACGGACTCCACGCCTCCGGAGACGCTGGTCACCACCGAGGAGACCGTTCCCATCACCACGACCACGGAGCCCGTCACCACGGAGCCTCCCGGACCGGTGATGATGACGGTGGACGAAAAGTATTTCGCCGACGCCCTCTTCCTGGGGGACTCCCGGACCGATGGACTTTGCATATACAGCGATCTCAGAAAGTACAGCCACTACCATTATCCTGCCGATTCCACGTCCCTGACAATCTACGGGATCATGGCTGAAGAAGACAAAAACCAGCGTTACGGCTACAAAACCACCCGGGATCTGCTGAAGGGCATGCAGTTCGGCAAAATCTATATAATGTTCGGCATCAACGAATGCGGCAACAGCACGGCAAGCTTTGCGAGTGAATACAAAAAAGTCGTAGATGAGATTCGCTCCTATCAGCCCGATGCGCTGATTTACATTCAGAGCATTGGCTACGTGACCCAGAAACGGGAAAACGAGCAGAGTGTATTTGCTTCCTCCAACATTAAGGAGAAGAACGAGGCCATCAAGCTTCTGGCAAACGACGTGGATATTTTCTATCTGGAGGTCAACGACTGCCTCAATGACGGCACCGATCATCTGCCTGCAGATTGGTCCGGACCCGATGGAGCGCATCTGAAGCCCCAATATTACGATTACTGGTACCAATACCTGCTGGAGCACGCCGTGGTGGACGCCAAGCACCCCTGGTCCCCCGACGCCCCTGAGCCCGAGGGCGCCCAGGTGGAGCATCCTTGAATTTCGAATGATATGAAACATCCCCATGCGGTCTCGCCGCATGGGGATGTTTTTACGCGGGGTGTGAGCCGGCGAATTGCCGGCGCTATGGTCTTTCCATGGCGGGGCCGTTGGTTTTGGCCTGAAGATCGCCGGCGTTACGGCGTTTCGGGAGCCGGAGCCGGCTCTTCGGGAATCGGCTCCGTCGGGTCCTCGGGCTCGGTAGGTTCGATTGGCTCAGTGGGGTCCTCGGGCTGCTCCGGAGTTTCCTCAGCGGTCAGGATGGGGTAGGCAGCCTTCAGGAAGAGCATGACCTGGGTGCGGGTACAGCTTATCTTTGGTCCGAAGTTCGTCTCATCAATACCGCCGGTGATTCCGTTTTCAACCGCCCAAAGGACGGCCCGGTAGTAATAATCGACTTCCCTTACGTCCTCAAAGCGATTATCTGTACTCTCCGGCTCGGGCCGTCCTGCAGCAGCCCACAGGAACATGACAATCTCCTCCCGGGAGCAGATGTTTCTCGGAGAGAAGGTGGTCTCGGTGGTACCGCCGGTGATCTCAGCCTCCACCGCCCAAAGGACCGCGTCATAGTAGAAATCCTTCTGTCGCACATCCGTGAAGGGATTGGGGCCTTCCGCCTCGGGTCTGCCCTTGATCGTGTGGAGGAAAGTAACCACCTCGCTGCGGGTAACAATCTTATCGGGAGAAAAGGTCGTGGCCGAAGTGCCGCCGGTCAGCTTGTTAAAGTACGCCCAATCAATGGCGTCATGGGCCCAGTGGCTTTTCTTTGGCATGTCAGTGAAGACCTCGCCCGCACAAAGGGCGGCCTCCTTGGTTTCATTGCAGCGATCACAGCTGTAGCGGCCGGTGCAGGCATGGAGTGTCTCACCTTCCGTCAAAACCTCTTCCAGCGTCCAGATATGCCCCAGTGCCGAAATGGGTTCATCCGTCTCTTCTCCGCAGACAGTGCAAATCCGGTGCAGAATTCCGGGCTCCTCACAGGTCGGCTCGACATTTACCGTCCCGGCACCCCAGCTATGCGTTTCAGTCATGGGAATGACATCCGTTCCCTCCGCACCGCAAACCGTACAGACCTTTCGCACCAGGCCGGTTTCCGCACAGCTTGCCGGAATCAGGATCTCTTCCTCCGACCAGCTGTGGTCCGCATTCTCGTCACCCATAGCCAGCGCAGTCTGGACAACCTGATTAAGACGTTTGTAGCCCGCAGTATTCAGGTGAATTCCACCGCCAGAATCGTACTCTGGCATCAAAACACCCGAGCTGTTTTCGAAAGGCGTGTTCAGATCCATAATTCTGGCATCAAAGCCCTGATCTGCGAATTCCTGCTGGAGTTCCTCTACGGCAGTATTGATTCGAATGATATTCGCCTTCGTGAAGACACTGGTATATGGGCCGTCATATCTGGCGGGGTTAATGGGGAGAATCTTGCAAAGGTAGACAACCGCATCAGGGTTCTTTTCGTACAGGTTGTTGAGCAGCCTTCGATAATCCGCTTTATACGATTCTGAGGGTGTCCCGGCGTTGTTGGTTCCAATATTGATTACTACGGTGCGGAAGCTGCTGCCCTCCAGGGCGGAAATCAACTGATAGATACCGTAATCGTAACCGTCGGCATGATAACGGCTGTAATTGGACGCACACTCGGCGATGGTAGCATTGACACGGGCATAGATTCGAGCCGCCTGAATGTCAGGATTGTTTCTCTTCAGGAAAACGGTATTGGAGTCTCCGATAATGACCAGAGAACTGTCTACTGTCAGGCAGGGAACCGTTTCAGAAGCCGAAGCAGTGGGAAACAGGTTCAATAGGAGCAGAGCCGTCAATAATACAGATATTGCTCTTTTTCGCATGGATTTGTTCCTCTCTTTCTCTTGCAGCACACGAATTGCATACGCCGCTGGAATAGCCGTATTATACCACATTTTCAGACGAATGCAAGAAAAACAGTCTCATTCAGCTATTTCCATTCAGAAATGCTATGGATTTTTAGCGAGCAAAACCGCAGCTTTTCCCAAGTAGAATGCTCCACCTGGGAAAAGCTGCCAAAACTCAAGGCTCATCCGGCTCAGTAGGATCGGTTGGTTCCTCGGGATTGGACGGATCGTTCGGCTCTGTGGGCTCCTCGGGATTAATCGGGTCTGCAGGCTCTGTCGGCTTTGTGGGCTCCTCCGTGGTCTCCTCGGCAGTCAGTACGGGGTAGGCGGAGCGCAGGAATGTAACAGCCTGGGCACGGGTACAGGTTTGATCAGGTCCAAAACGCCCGGGGGCGACGCCGCCGGTGATGTTGTTCTCCGCTGCCCAAAGAACGGCGCTGCGGAACCAGTCGTTTTCCTTTACGTCCGAAAAGGGGCTCTCCTGGGTTTCCGGCTCCGGCTTGCCTTCCGCCGCCCATAGGAAGGTGACGATCTGCGCCCGGGAGCAGGCCAGACCCGGGGCAAATCGGCCCGGCTCCACGCCGCCGGTAACCTGGTTCTCCACGGCCCACAGAACGCTGTCATAGAACCAGTGTTTGGGCTTCACGTCCTGGAAGGGACTTTCCTCCAAGGTGAAATCCGGGTGCTCCAATGCCGCCCAGAGGAAGGTCATGGCCTCAGCTCGGGTAACAATGCCGTTGGGGGTGAAGGTATTTGCCGTAGTGCCGCCGGTGATACCCCGGAAGCATGCCCAGTCGATGGGATCATGGGCCCAGCTGCTCTCTTTGGGCACGTCAGAGAAGACCTCGCCGGCGCAGAGTCGGGCCTCCTTGGTCTCTCCGCAGCGGGAGCAGGTGTAAAGGCCGATGGAGTCATGGAGGGTTTCACCCTCACTCAGAAGTTCCGTCAGAGTCCAGGCATGACCAGGGGCTGGAATCTCCGCCGTTTCCTCATATCCGCAAACAGAACAGGCCCTGCTCTTGCGGCCCGGCTCGCAGTCCGCCTCCCGTTCCACCACCCAGTCCGAAAAGCTGTGTCCCGTGGCGGGGTAGATATCACTTCGCTGTTTCCCGCAGTACAGGCAGACACTGGTTCCATTTCCCTGCTCCACGCAGCTTGGCTTTATGAGCTCCGACGTGAAGTAAATATGGTTCTCTCCGTGTCCGGCATAATTCCAGAAGTTAAAATCGCGTGCAATGTCATAGCCCGCCGGGCTCGCCAGGTCATTGATATAATCCAGCATGCAGAAGATCGCGGCGTAGGCCTTCTGTTTATTCTGCGTTTCTGCTTCCGCAGGTCCGGTGTAATGCTCGTTCATGAAGCCTGCGCCGTTCGTATTCAAGGAGAAGGGATTGATCCCGGCGCTATACACCATAATGTACTGATCATGCCCTGGCGAATATGGATTCCAATCCAGATCCATTTCACGGTAGGAAGCACCGCCATTCATCATCGTGATGTACGTCCGTCTGAGATTCAAACACGTAAGCACCTGCTTATCGTTTTGTTCATCCCGATAATACAGCTCGATCATGACGTAGCACAAATCCTCGTCGAATTTTGCATCCCAGGATTCCATACGCAATTCCACGGTGCCTTCCTCGTTCAGCGCTTTCTTCCAGGAATAATATATGGAATTCTCCAAAAAGCGATCTTCTTCTCCGTTTTCTCGCATAAATTCCATTAGGAAGTCAAAGCCTCGCAGGGTCCCCGCCTCAGCGTGGGCATTTTGGCCCGGAAGGACCGTGAAACACAGCAGAATGGCCAGAAGCAAGGCCGTCAATCTCTTCATGATTTATTCTCCCTTTCAATCAATTTCGCATCATCTTGGTACAGTCCGGGCGGTGTTCCGCCCGGGCCGCGTGAATTATGGCTCGTCGTCCAGGTCCTCGCAGCTATCGTCCTTCGAGGATTGGTCGGACACGATCACGGTAAAGGTCTTCACCGCGCTTCCGCCAAATTTGACGGTAATGTGCACCGTTCCCGCAGATACGGGCGTAAGCTTCCATTCGTGGAGATAGTTCCATTTCTCGTCTCTGTATTGCGCAGGCCCTGAAACGGACAGTATCCCCTGCGTGTCAAGCTGAATCTCCGGTGCCTCAAAGCCCTGGACCTTAACGCTCAGCGTTTCCGTTTTCTGTAATTCCGCGTCAATCGGCGCGCCGGAATCGAACCGGCCCAAAAAAGACGCTTGCAGGAAGCAGGGCTCCGGCTCCGGCATATCGGTTCGGGCGATCACCCGGCTTACGCCGTTCAAAACGCAGCTCAGATCAGCAGTTCCAAAGTTGCTGATACACACGGCCCAGCGGTAAGCAAAAAGTCCATTTTCAAGGGGAATTTTTTCCCGGTATTGGGAAACGGAGCTTACAGCGGGATTGCTGGAGATCAGCGTGGGCTCCCCGTCTCCCCGCACGTTTACGGTGATAAACACGGAGGAATTAAGCTGGTAGGTTTGCAGGGTCAGAACAGACGAGCCCGGGGCGCTGTACTCGCTATGCCAGCTCACCAGCTCGGCGGTTTTCCCTTCCGGCTCCGTGGGCGGTTGTGCGGGCTGCGGATCTGTAGGCCGCTCCGGCTCCGTGGGTCTGGGCTCTGTGGGCCGCTCCGGCGCCGATGACGCGGGCTCCGTGGGCTCCGCTTCGGTGACGGATTCCGTGGTGATCGGTTCTGTTATCAGGTCCTCCGGTGTTTCATTATAGGACTCCGGGACGGTAGGGATGATGTTCTCCAAGACCACGGGATCTGTGGTGTGCTCGGTGTACGCTATTCTCTCCGAAGGACGGGTATTGCCATAGGCTGCTTTGGCCTGAATCCAGCGGTAACCCAGGATGCCGCCGCCAATGACGGAGACGGAAACGACACCAAGGATCAGCTTGCCCAAGGCCGTTTCAAAGAACGGCCTGCCCACATGGACGGCCACAGCCTCCGCCGCAGGCGCGGCCGCCTTTGCCCCGGCGGCAAGGCCGGCTTTTTCCGCGGTCTTTGCCAGAAGGGCTTTTCCGGTTTCCGCAGCAGGCTCCTGCTGACGCAACAAGGCCAGCAGGAAGGGCAGGGGCGAGAGGCCGTAGAGCTTGACGCCCTTTTCCTCCAAACGTTTAACCGCCGACTCGATTTTCTTTCTGGCACGGGAAAGCTGCTTCTTCACCGTGCCGGGGGTGACCTCCAGAGTCTGGGCAATTTTTCCTACGGGCATCTGCTCGTAGTAATACATGCCCACCAGCATCCGCTGGCCGTCGGTCAGTTCGTCCAGAATCTCCCGAATCAGTCTTGTGGTCTCCTTCCGGTCCAGGGACAACTCCGGCGAGGCCTCGGTGCTGAGGTCCGGCAGCTCCGGCAGAGGGTCATTTTCCAAGTCCAGCTCGGAGAAGAGCAACGGCGTCTGCCTGCGCAGCACGGAGCGGGTCCGGTTTACGGCGATGGTATGAATCCAGGCGCGGAACTTGGCCGGATCAACCAACTGATCCAAGTGGGTAAAGGCAAAGACATAGCTGTCCTGCTGAATATCCAGGGCCAGTTCCTCAGTTCGAACCATGGAGCGGACGGTGGCATAGACCTCCTGGCTGGTAGCCTCATACAGAGCGGTAAAGGCGTTCTGATCTCCGCTTTTCGCCCGGGAAATCAGATTGGGAAGGTTTTCCGTTCCCAAGCAAGGTTTCTTTTTACTGCTCATAGTTCATCCCTCCTGTCCGTGTCGTGTAAAACTCTGGTCTCTCGCCGCAAACCCGCCGCAGAATGGCAGCAAGCTGCGTCCGGGAGCGCTCCGGCGAGAGTCGGTCAGACTGGATCAGCAGCCGGAAGCAGCGGACAAATTCTGCTTCATTTTCCATGGGGTTCACCTCCGTGAAATGCTTCTATTAATTAGACGCTTTCACAAACGGAACGGTTGACCGGGTTTTTCAAATTATCAGACGGCTCCTATCTTATCCCCCGGATTTTGTCTTGTCAAGTCTTTTCCGCGGCAGTGGAAATCGGATTTGAAGAAACTGTGAAAGGGAGACGTCCTGTACAAAAAGCCGTGAAAATTCCTTGCTTTTCCTGTTGAAATACGTTATAATATTTGTTGTGCGGGCTTTTGTTCACACAACAAAAGAAAATGCTACTGCAATGAATTTTTAAGGAGCGTGTTATTTCATGGAACATCCCCATTGCGGCCGGAACGTTGTTCTGACCGGGCACAGCCTGACGCTGACTGACTTTGTCGCCGTGGCCCGTTTCGGGGCCAAGGTTTCCGTTTCCCAGGAGGCCATGGACGCCATGGTTCGGTCCCGGGAACTGGCTGACCGCATTTCCCGGGAAAAGCGGGTCGCCTACGGCATTACCACCGGCTTCGGTGATTTTGCCAACGTGGCCGTCCCCGAGGAAATGAGCGCAAAGCTCTCCACCAACCTGATTTTGAGCCATGCCGTTGGCACCGGCGATCCCTACGCCGACGAGCAGGTGCGGGGCATGATGCTGCTGCGGGCCAACGCCCTCTGCGTGGGCATCAGCGGCGTCCGTCCCCTGCTGGTCACCATGCTGGCGGACATGCTCAACAAGGGCGTGACTCCTGTGATCCCCCAGAAGGGCTCTCTGGGCGCCTCCGGCGACCTGGCTCCTCTGAGCCACATGGGTCTGGTTCTGCTGGGCAAGGGCAAGGCCCGGTATCAGGGTGTGGAGTACCCCGGCGCAAAGGCGATGGAGCTGGCGGGGATCCCCGTGCTGGACACCCTGGTCAGCAAAGAGGGCCTTGGCATTACCAACGGAACCTGTGCCATGACCAGTGTGGGCGCGCTCTATCTCTATGACACCATGCAGGCGGCGGACCTGGCTGACGTTATCGCCTCCGTCACCTTCACCGCTCTGGGCGGCCAGTTGGACGCCTTCCAGGAGCGGATGCACACCGCCCGGGGCCAGAAGGGCCAGATCCGGGTAGCAAAGAATATGCGGCTGCTGGCCGAGGGCGGCGAGATCCTCACCAAGTGCCAGCGGGCCAGAGTCCAGGACGCCTACGCCCTGCGCTGCATTCCCCAGGTCCACGGCGCGGTTCGGGACGCTCTGGCCTACGTGAAGGAGAAGGTGGACATTGAGCTAAACGCCGTCACCGACAATCCCCTGATGTTCACCGAGGACGAGGCCGTCATTTCCGGCGGCAACTTCCACGGCGAGCCCATGGCCCTGCCCTTCGACTTCCTGGGCATTGCCTGTGCGGAGCTGGCCTCCATTTCCGAGCGCCGCACCGAGCGGATGGTCAACGCCGCCCTTTCCAACGGCCTGACTCCCTTCCTCACCACCAAGGCCGGCGTCAACAGCGGCTTTATGATCGTCCAGTACTCCGCCGCCTCTATGGCCTCGGAGAACAAGGTCTTTGCCCATCCCGCCTGCGTGGACACCATCCCCTCCTCCGCCAACCAGGAGGATTTCGTCTCCATGGGCACCACCGCCGCCCGCAAGGCCGGTCTGATTCTGGAGAACACCCGCTCCGTGCTGGCCTACGAGCTGCTCACCGCCTGCCAGGCTGTGGACATTCGCCGCCGGGTCGGCCCCTGGGGCGAGGGCCTGTCCCCTGCCGTCCAGGCTGTTTACGACAAGGTTCGCGCCGTGATTCCCTTCATGGAAGAGGACCGGGAAATTCGGCCTGACATTGAGCAGGTGGAAAAGCTGGTGCGCTCCGAAGACATTTTGAACGCTGTGAAGAAACTCGTCCCCGATTTTGAATAACACCTGTTCCCATGGCGCACACTGTGCGCCGCTACATGAGATACCGTATAAGGAGGCATATTCATGGACATTGATTTCAGCAAGGCGATGACAATTAAGCTGGACGACGCGCTGCCGGAGTATCCCGCGTTCGACCCCCAGTACCGCAGGGCTCCCCGGCGGGAATCCAAGCTCACCGAGGCCGACAAGGCTTTGGCCATTCGCAACGCCCTGCGCTACGTTCCCAAGCAGCACCACGCCCAGATGGCGAAGGAATTTGCCCAGGAGCTGAAGGAGCATGGCCGCATCTACGGCTACCGCTACCGCCCCGTCGGCAAGCTCTACGGCAAGCCCATTGACCAATACCAGGGCAAGTGCATCGAGGGCCGGGCCATTCAGGTGATGATCGACAATAACCTGGACTTTGACGTGGCCCTGTACCCCTACGAGCTGGTGACCTACGGTGAAACCGGTCAGGTCTGCCAGAACTGGATGCAGTACCGCCTCATCAAGAAATACTTGCAGGAGCTCACCGATGAGCAGACCCTGGTGGTCATGTCCGGCCATCCTCTTGGTCTGTTCCATTCCCACAAGCTGGCCCCCCGTGTCATTATTTCCAACGGCCTGATGGTGGGCACCTTCGACGACCAGGAGAACTTCAACCGGGCCGCCGCTCTGGGCGTGGCCAACTATGGTCAGATGACCGCCGGCGGCTGGATGTACATCGGGCCTCAGGGCATCGTCCACGGCACCTTTAACACCCTGCTGAACGCGGGCCGCCTGAAGCTGGGCATTCCCAACGACGGCAATCTGGCCGGTCGCCTCTTTATCTCCGCCGGTCTGGGCGGCATGAGCGGCGCCCAGGGCAAGGCCGCGGAAATCGCCGGCGCAGCCTCCATCATTGCCGAGGTGGACGACTCCCGCATTGAGACCCGCTACACCCAGGGCTGGGTCAGCCACCGCACCGCCAGCCTGGAAGAGGCCGTGCAGATCGCCCTGGATCACCAGAAGGCCGGGAAAGCCTGCGCCGTTGCCTACAACGGCAACATCGTGGACCTGCTGGAGTACCTCTATGCCCACAAGGTCCACGTGGATCTGATGTCCGACCAGACCTCCTGCCACGTCCCCTACGACGGCGGCTACTGCCCCCAGGGACTGACCTTCGCCCAGCGCACCGAAATGCTGGACAGGGACCCCGAGGGCTTCCGCAAGCTGGTGGACAAGACCCTGCGGCATCATTACGAGATGATCTGCAAGTTCCACGAGCAGGGCACCTACTTCTTTGACTACGGCAACTCCTTCCTGAAGGCCGTCTACGACGCGGGCGTCAAGTCCGTGTGCCGCAACGGCGAGAACGATCTGGAAGGCTTCGTCTTCCCCTCCTACGTGGAGGATATTCTCGGGCCCTGCCTGTTTGACTTCGGCTACGGTCCCTTCCGCTGGTGCTGCCTGTCCCGGAACCCCGAGGATTTGGACAAGACCGACAAGGCTGCCGCCGACTACATCCTGGCCCACAACCGCCGCTACCAGGACTACGACAACTACGTCTGGGTCCGGGACGCCAAGCAGAACAAGCTGGTGGTTGGCACCCAGTGCCGCATTCTGTATCAGGACGCCATGGGCCGTATGAACATCGCTCTGAAGTTCAACGACATGGTCCGTAACGGCGAGATCGGCCCCGTCATTTTGGGCCGCGACCACCACGACACCGGCGGCACTGACGCGCCTTTCCGCGAGACCTCCAACATCAAGGACGGT
>JAEEKA010000066.1 GCA_016282135.1 Oscillospiraceae bacterium | reverse complement strand
TTCTTATGGAAGATGCCTCCCTTCTGACTTCTGTAATCAGATAGAATGATTGAATTTCAGAAATCATTCTTATTTGGAGGAGTGCATCATGGAAAAGCACCATACAGACAAAGAATTTGGAAGAAAAAGACGCCAGACTGATATTGATTGCTGTAACCCATATGAAACAAGCAGTATATTCCAACTTTTTCAAGTTGAGAATAATATCAACGTTCAAGAGTAAAAAGGTCGAGAACAAATGGCTCTTGGCGTCTTCTTCTACGTTGACGCCTGCAGCCGTCAACGTGCTTGCCCGGAGCAAAAACTGCCTCCGACCTATTGCATTCTTCGGAATCCTGAGTATAATAGCCTTATCCGGAACGAACCGTTCTCGATAGATCCAATGAAAGGAATGCCGCCATGAGATCCAAAAGCCAGCAGCTGATGAATGAAATCAGCGCCTATGTTGATCAGTACTATAGCGAGAGGCATACGGCTCCTTCGGTGAATGAGATCGCCAAGGGGGTCGGGATTGCCAAGACAACCTCCTATCGCTACCTGGTTGCCATGAATGATCTCGGTATGCTGCGTTAAGGGAAATAAAGAACACCCAAGAATGGGTGCATTTCGACTAAAACCGATGCACCCATTTTTTCTTGCCGTTGCCGTTTGTAGAAAGCAGACTGCCAGGACATGGTTGCCAGCATCAGACTAATCCCTACACGGGGCAACGGCAGAAAATAAAAAAAACCCTCAAAAGCCCTTGATGCATAGGCTTTTGAGGGTTCATAGGTGCAAAAACAAGGACTCCAGCTTTGTATCAAAGTTGGAGTCCTTATATGGTCCGGGTTGCGGGACTTGAACCCACGGTCTCTTGGTCCCAAACCAAGCGCGATACCAAACTTCGCTAAACCCGGATATTCGATTTTTCAGTTGTGGTCAAACATGTGGTCAAGGGGCCACGTTCGAGAGAATTTGCGAGGGGCGGAGGGGCGAAAACCTTCGGTTTTACAAGGGATTTCGGGACTTCGGTTTTTTTCGAACCTGGGGGTGTTACACGCTCCCAAAGGTGTTCGAACTTGGTGTTACATGGGGGGAAGCGCGATACCAAACTGAGGGAAGCCCAAAGAAATTTGGTCACAATGTAGTTCCGACGATTCGGCGTACGTTGTGCGAGCGAGGAACAGAAGGCGGGACTATTATAGCGGATAAACAGGAAAAAAGCAACGATTATTTGCGAGGATCAGGGCCTTTTTTGTGAGGGCCCGTGCAAGTGTCGAGACACGGGGCACGGGAGACGGATTCTTCGCTTCGCTCAGAATGACGAGGGACGGGGCGCGGATTCTTCGCTTCGCTCAGAATGACGGGGGACGGGGCGCGGATTCTTCGCTGCACTCAGAATGACGAGGGACGGGGCACGGATTCTTCGTTTCGCTCAGAATGACGGGGGACTGGGGATGCGGATTCTTCGCTGCACTCAGAATGACGGGGGACGGGGCGCGGATTCTTCGCTGCACTCAGAATGACGGGGGACGAGGCGCGGATTCTTCGCTGCGCTCAGAATGACGGGGGAGAGTAGTGCGCTTTTATTTGCGGAAGAGGGTCTTGATCATGCGGGGCAGGCTCCGGATAGGATGCTCAAACCAGGCGGCGTTATGGTCGAAGTCCGGGGCGTCGGGCAGGGGACTGCCCATTTCGGTGGTGACGGTGCGGCGGCGAAAGAGGCCAAGACGATAGAAGCGGCTATGGATGCGGAGCTCAAAGGCAAGGCCCCGCTGGGTTCTGCCCTGGAGGGCGCCGGGAATCCGTTCCCGGGCGACACGGGCCATTTCCGCAGCAAGAGCAAGGGAAACGGAGCGATTTGCGCAGGCCCGGGCGCCGGGCTGGCGATTGTCAAAACCAAGGCCGCCCTCCGGGGTGACGGAAAACGTTAGCGTGCAGGCGCGGCGGGAGGCGGAGATGGAGACGTCGTAAATTGCCTCGGATACTGTTTCCTGACGCAGTTTTGTGGTTGTGTTCATAACGGGCTCCTTCTCAGATCATTATCATTCACCATGATGGAGGAAAGGAAGAATCCCCGCTCGAGAAACGAGCGGGGGTTCTTCTTCTTTTCGGATATTGACCGCCACCCCATCCCCTTCCCGGAGAGAAGGGGTGGCGGGTGTTATGGGTTAGGGCCCACATGCGCTGTCGATAGAAATCTCAAAGATTAGCCACCAGTGGAGCCAGAGCCCCAAGTAAGAGTGGTCTTGTTGGTGGACTGCTCGTACTTGACGGTGCAGGTGCCATTGCCAAGGACGGTGCCGGTAGCAGCAACAGCGATACCGCCGATGTCCTGGGCGCCGGACTGCCAGTCGTTCTGGGTCTGCTTCATCTTGACAACAGCCTGGTATACGAAGGAACCTTCGTTGCCTGAGGTAGTGAACGTGGTGGTGCTGTTGTTGTTCTTGGCGATGGTGGTCGCGTCGTCCTGAATCAGAGCAGCGGACTGGATGACAGCGTAAGCGGAACGGATGTTGGCAGCGTCGGTAGCCTCACGGGACTTCTCCAGCTGAGAGGTGAAGACGGGAATCGCGACAGCAACAAGGACAGCGATGATCGCAACGACGATCAGCAGCTCGGCCAGGGTAAAGCCTTTACGATTGTTTTTCATTCTGAAAATCTCCTTTCAAATTTGAACGTGCGCTGGGCCGTTCGTCGGCCCGCGGAAATACGATATATTTTCAAACTACCCGGGAAGTAGTTTAAAAACCGGATGAAACGGGGAAATGAACAATGGGTTATGCGTTGGGGAGCCGACTCCTCCACCGGCTGCGCCGGTCCCACTCCCCTTGGCAGGGGAGGTTCTATCTCGGGATCAGGCAATGCTGGGGGAGATATCGCCTGTTTCGGGATCTACCAGGATGGTGACGGTATACTGGCCGGAGGTCTTGGCGGGAACAGGGTAGGAGCCGAGACCGCTGCCCAGGAAATCCAGATTCGGAGGCGGATCCGTCTGCCAATCCTCCAGCTTCTGGTGAACGTCCACGCTGCGAGTAATCACCTCGCCGTCGGAAGTGTAGTGATTCACCACCTCCACATAGGCGGCACGGATTTCAGAGAGATCCGCGGACTCCCGGCTTTTTTCCAGCGTAATCACGAACTGGGGGAGAAGAATGGCAACCAAAACGGCGATAATGGCGACGACAATCAGCAGCTCGGACAAGGTGAAACCCGTTCGTTTTCGCGTCATTCAAGAGGCCTCCCTTCGCATCCCCCGGGAAATGGCGAGGCAGGGGAGCGCAAAGCGTTACATGGCACCGTAGATGTCGAACATAGCGCCATAGATGGCAATGACGATGAAGCCGACGACGGCGGCCAGACCGACCATGATGGCAGGCTCCAGCTTGGCCATGGTGGCGGAGATGGCGGAGTCCAGCTCCACGTCATAGTACGCGCCGATGGTTTTCAGGGTGTCTTCCATTTCACCGGAGGCCTCGCCCACGGTGACCATGTCCACCAAGATGTCGGGCATGGTGGCGGTCTCCTTCAAGGTGGCGCCTACGGGGCGGCCTTCCTCCACGCGCTGGGCCATTTCAGTGATTTTTTTGCTGACAAAGGCGTTGGAAATGGTGCGGGCGGTGATGTTCAGCGCCCGGACCATGGGCAGGCCGGCGCCCAGCATGGTGGACATGGAGTTGGTGAACTGGGTGGCGGAGGTGAGAATGCTGACATTGCCGGCCAGGGGAAGGCCACGGGTCATTTCCGCAATCTTCATCTTGCCGCTGTCTGTGCCGCTGTAGATCTTGAAGGCAAGCACAATCACCGTGATGCCGACCACCAGGTGTATGATGTAGTTCTGGAAGAAATTGGAGACGGCAATCAGCGCCTTGGTCAGGGCGGGCATTTCCACACCCAGGCCCTCAAAGGACTCCATGAAGGTGGGGACCACCTTGATCATCAGGATGATGACGACGATCACAGCCAGGGTCAGGACGAAGGCAGGGTAGGCCATGGCGCCCTTGATGCGCTTTTTCAGCTTCAGGACCTTGTCGTAGTGCTCGTGCATGGTCTCAAAGGACTTGTTGATGCTGCCGGTTTCCTCGCCGGCCCGCACCGTCTCAATGAAGGTATCGGGGAACATGCCGCCGCCCCGGTCGCTGAAGCTGGCGGACATGGAGCGACCGCCTTCCACGTCGTCGCCCACCTGATTCAGAACCCGCTTGAGGGTCTTGTCGCTGGTCTTGGCGGCAATCAGGCGGACGGTTCTGGCGACAGGGATACCGGCGCCCAGGATGATGGCGAACTGGCTGCACATCAGGGTGAAAGCCTTGTCGCTGATCTTGTTGCCGCCGATCTGAATGTCCATCAGGGACTTTTTGTCAGCGCCCATGGGAGTGATCTTTTCCACAACGTCGCAAGTACGCCGGATTCGCTCCATGGCGTCAATTTCGTTGTAGGCCTCGATCACGCCAGAGACTTTTTCGCCGTTCTTGGCTCTGGCAGTGTACTTATATGTAACCGTGGCGGTTCCCTCCTTTCCCAATGGCTGGGAATCATACTGCGTTCTTCTTTACGTAGTCCTTATCGTGGGCATAATGCAGGGCGACCTCCCGGGTAATGCCGCCGTTGCGCACCATGCGGATCAGGCACTGGTCCATGGACTGGTTGCCGATGGCGCCGCCGGTGGCGATGGCGTTGACAATCTGGGGGGTGTTGCCCGCGCGGATCAGGTTGCGAATGGCGTCGGTGACGATCATCATTTCGCAGGCGAGAATACGGCCGCCGCCCTTGCGGGGCAAAAGCTGCTGGGTTACCACGGCCTGCAGAACCATGGAAAGCTGCAGACGGATCTGGGTCTGCTTGCCCTCCTCAAAGACCTGCACGATACGGTCCACCGCGTCGGAGGCGCTGCCGGTGTGCAGGGTGGCGAAGACCAGGTGGCCGGTCTCAGCGGCGATAATGGCGGTTTCAATGGTGTCGCGGTCACGCATCTCACCGATGAGGATGACGTTGGGGTCCTCACGGAGGGTGGCCCGGACGCCGTCGGAGAAGCTCCGGGTATCCTTGCCGATCTCCCGCTGATTGATGGCGCAGAGGTCGGGGTGATAGAGGTACTCGATGGGGTCCTCCAGGGTGACAATGTGGCAGCGCATGTGGTGGTTGATGTGGTCCAGAATGGCGGCCAGCGTGGTGGATTTGCCGGAGCTGGTTTCGCCGGTGACCAGGACGATGCCCTTGTGCAGATCAGGCAGCTTCAGCGCCGCCGGGGGCAGGCCCAGGGTTTCCAGCTTGGGAATGCGGTCCTGCAGCAGACGGAGGGCCACGGAGGGCGCCCCCTGCTGCCGGAAGATATGGACACGGCAGCGGACGCCGGCGTAGGTGCCGGCCAGGTCAAGCTCGCCGATTTCCTCCATCTCTGCGTATTTGCTGCCCGCCAGGTTATGGGCAATAATCTCACAGTCCTGGATAGAAAGGGGCTTATCTCCGATGCTCTCCAGCACGCCGTCAATGCGGAACTTGGGGGGCAGACCGTAGATCAGGTGAATGTCGGTGGCGTTACACTCCCTGGCTTTGGACACAAGCTCGTCAACAGTCATAGGCGGAGACCCTCCTTTTTAGTCATCCTGCGCAATGACACGGGTGACCTCGTCCACGGTGGTGATGCCGTCCAGGACCAGGCGCACGGCGCCCTCATGCAGGGTTTCAAAGCCTTCTTTCCGAAGCTGCGCCTCGATCTCCTCGCGCTTGGCGCCGGCGGAAACCAGGGCGCGAATGGCGCGGGTCATAAGAAGCATTTCATACACAGCGATACGTCCGCGGTAGCCCCGGTTGGAACACTCGGGGCAGCCCTGACCGCGGTAGAACTGCGCGCCGGGGGGAACATTGCCACCCAGGAGCTCCAGCTCCTCTTCACTGGGGGTGTAGGGCCGACGGCAGCGGGGGCAGACCCGGCGCACCAGACGCTGGGAAATGACGCCGCGCAGCGCGCTGGAGGTCAGGAAGGTGGCGACGCCGATGTCGTTCAGACGCTCAATGACGCCCACGGAGTCGTTGGTGTGGATGGTGGAGAGCACCACGTGGCCGGTGATAGCGGCTCGCATGGCGATATCCGCGGTCTCACCGTCACGAATCTCACCGACGGCGATGATGTCAGGGTCCTGACGCAGAATGGAACGCAGGCCGCTGGCAAAGGTCATGCCGGTCTTTTCGTTGATGGGGACCTGGTTGATGCCGTCCACGTTATACTCGACGGGGTCTTCCAGCGTAACCAGATTGACGTCCGGGGTGTTGAGGTCGTCGATCATGGTGTACATGGTGGTGGATTTACCGGAGCCGGTGGGTCCGGCAATCAGGATAACGCCGCTTCGGCAGCGGAGCATATTATCGTATTTCTCCAGGTTCCGGCCCACCAGACCGGCCTGCTCCTTGGTGACCTTGGTGCCGGATTTATCCAGCAGACGAAGAACGATCTTTTCGCCGTAGACGGTGGGAAGGCTGGAAACACGGAGGTCAATGTCTTTGTTGCGGACACGGACGTTGAAACGGCCGTCCTGGGGGATACGGCGCTCGGAGATGTCCATGCTGCTCATGACCTTCAGACGGGAGATGACGGAGCTCTGCAGCTCTTTGGGCACGGTGAGGATCTCACGCATCACGCCGTCGATACGCATGCGGACCCGGAGATCGTTTTCCCGGGGCTCCAGGTGGATATCACTGGCACGCTCGGAGATGGAGCGCTCCAGAATGGAGTTGACCAGGCGGACGGTGGGGGCGCTGTCGTCGCTGCCGTCGTCCAGCTTGTTGGAGACGAAGGAAGTATCCAGAGAGGAAATCTCACCGCTGGAGACCGCCTCCCGGCGCATCTCCTCAATGGCCTTGGCCGCGCCCTCATTGCCGTAGAGAATGGTGATGGTGTGCTCAATGGCCTTGGCGGTGGACACCATGGGGACGACTCTGCGGCGGACGGCCTTCTTGACTTCCTCAATGGCGAAGAAGTTCATGGGGTCGGCCATCGCCAGATAGAGCTCGTCGTTGACGGCCTTTACCGGAACAACCTGGTACTTCTCGGCAATGGTCTTGGGGAGCATCTGAGCCAGGTGCGTGGGGATGCCGACCTTGGACAGATCCACAAACTCAATGCCCAGCTGCTTCTGCAGCGCTGCAATCAGATCGTCCTCCGTGATGATCCCGCTGGAAATCAAAACGGTGCCGAGACGTTCCTTGGACTCCTTCTGCAGAGCCAGGGCCTGCTGGAGCTGTTCTTCTGTAATTGTCCTCGCTGCCAAAAGCAGCTCGCCCAATCTTTTATATGTTGCCATAATTTCACCCAAGAAAAATCGAATAAAAAAACACGGCGACTATTACAATTGAAATTATACACCGGTCTGACAAGAAACGCAAGTGTTTTTTAAAAAAATTTTAACTTTTTTAAATTTATTAGTTGCAAAACCGGGGGGTGCATGCTATAATCCATGTGTATAGGTTTAGTTGTTGGCCGTATTATTATTTCTTTCTCCGTTATTATTTCGGTTAGGGGGGCGGTTCACCATGATTCATCGGGTCCGGAGGCTGTTCAAGGACCGGCGGGGCGCCTGCCGGGCGGTCACGATCCTGCTTTTGGTGATCGTGGTGCTGCTGGGCATCGCCGCAATTCCGATCGTAAAGAACTACCTCCATGAGTCCGCCGCTTTCGCCTGCCGCACCGCGCTGGATTCCGCCCGCCGCCGGATGGCGGAGGACTTCATGCTCACCAGCAGCTTCCAGACCGCCGAGGGAATGAAAGAGGTAGTCGCCGACGCCATGCACGGATGGGAGGATCTGTGTCCCTCTATGGGCACGGTATACATTGTAGAAGACGAGTCCGGCGACGACAACATGCCCTTTGAGCTGGTTTGCGGCCTGCATGACTCCGACACCAAGCTTTGTACCCAGCTCAACGCCCGCAATGTGCTCAATCAGATCCGGGAGGAGGTCAAGAAATCCCGGGACAAAGGCGTGCCCTATCCGGAATCCGTCACGGTGAAGCTCCACAACAAGGATATTACCGCCCTGCTGGTGGACGACTACACCGGGCTGCGGCGCGGCACCGATACCACCAATGGATATGAAGGTATTGTCGTATACTATTCCATTGTTGGCCACAGTGAATTTGGCAAGGAGTCCAAGCTGGCGGAGGGCGAGGTTTGGTACTTCAGCTACGCGGACGAAGCGCACTGCGCCAATTGGTCCTCCAAGAAAAGTTGGACAGGAGACAGTTACGAATGATCTCTATATATAGTAGTACGGCGATTTTGATTTTTTCCTGTGTGGTGGCTGCCATTCTGGGGGCGGTTCTGGGGAGCTTCCTCAACTGCGCCGCCGGCAGACTGGCCAAGGACCAGCCCTTTATCAAGGGCCGGAGCCACTGCCCCGCCTGCGGCCACGACCTGAGCGTGCTCGATCTGGTGCCCGTGTTCAGCTGGCTGTTCCTGCGGGGAAAATGCCGCCACTGCGGCGCGAAGATTTCTCCCCGATACCTGATTACCGAGCTGCTGTTCGCGGCGCTCACCGTGGCCTGCCTGCTGCGTTTCGACCTGACAGTGCTCTGCCTGCGGAACTGGATTTTTATCTGCTGCCTGTTCTGCCTGTCGCTGGTGGACTTTGAAAGCAAGATCATCCCCAACGGCACCCTGCTGATTGCCGCAGGCGCCTGGCTTGTGGCGGAGCCCTTCCTCTTTGAGAGCTGGACCAGGACCCTGGCCCATGTGGGAACCGGCGTGGCCATCAGCGGCGGCATGCTGCTGATCTCCCTGGTGATGGACAAGGTCCTTCAGCGGGAAAGCCTCGGCGGCGGAGACGTTAAGCTCTTCGCCGTGGTGGGCCTGTATCTGGGCCTGCTCCCGTCTATGTTCGCGCTGATTCTCTCCTGCATTCTGGGCCTGGCAGTCAACCTGCCCCGGCAGCGGGGAAACAGCGAACCCTTCCCCTTCGGCCCCTGGATCGCCGTGGCCACGGTTGTGATGCTGTTCTGCGGCCAGGCGGTGGTGGAATGGTATCTTGGCTTCATGGGTGTTTCTTCCACCCCGGCAATACTGTTATGACGTGAAATGTGATGTAGTCCGAGTCAACCGTCGAGAAGCAATTCACCGGATCTGAATTCTGAATCTTCAATACAGATAGTGAGGGATAACAGATGGCAAAAACAATTTTGGGTGTGGACATTGGTTCTGACAGCCTCAAGCTTGCCTTGGTTACCGGTAACGCGGTAAAAAAGGTTGTTGCAGTACCAATGCCCCATAGTCTTGTCAAGGAAGGACGGGTGGTGTCCATCGAAGCGATGGCCGACCTGATTCGTTCCGCCATGCGGGATAACGGGCTGCGCTGCAGTAACGGCGCGCTGGTTCTCCCCAACGAGGTTGCGTTCGTCCGCAACGTGGTCATGCCCAGCATGAACGCTGAGCAGTTGGCCTATAACCTGCCCTACGAGTTCCGGGACTACATCACCGAGGAGCTCAAGGACTACTCCTTTGACTACGCCATGTACTCCGACGCACCGGAGAGCGGCGAAAAGGAATCCCAGATGGGGGGCGGCGATGAAGGCTTTGACAGCGAAGAGACCGCTGCTTCCTCCAGCCAGAACATGGAGCTTCTGGCTGCCGCTGTCCAGAGCGCTTTGGTTGAGGACAGCAGAACCCTCTTCCGCAAAGCCGGCATGAAGCTGGTGAAAATTGCCCCCGCGGTGTGCAGCTTCATCCCGCTGATTCGGGCCATTGAGGCGGAAACCCATCGGACCGGTGAGTATTGCATTCTGGATCTGGCTTACCGGGCCATTCGGATGCACATGTTCAGAGGCGAGCGATACATCGTCACCCGCCTGCTGGAAACCGGCCTTTCCACTCTGGACGACGTTATTGCCCAGGAATATTCCGTGGACAGCCATCTTGCCCACACCTATCTGCTGACCAACTACGATGACTGCCAGAACAAGGAGTGCTGCAAGGAAGCCTACAGCAACATCGCCGTGGAATTGATGCGCGCCGTAAACTTCTATCGCTTCAGTAATCCGGACAGTCAGCTTTCCGACCTTTGGCTCTGCGGCGGCGGTACCATGCTGGCGCCTCTGAAGCAGGCGATTGAAGAGACTCTGGACCTGGAAGTGCATCAGGCCAGCGAGCTTCTCTCCGCCGGAAAGACCGCGAAAAAGGGCAATGTCACGATCCAGGCTTCCGGGATCGCGATGTATTAAGCAAAGGAGGGAATGGCGATGGCATTAAGCGTTAAAAAGCCTGGCGGCGCCTCCCGCGGGCGCGCGCCCTCAAGACGGGCGATCAACTTTGCGGATGTTGGGAAAGTTAAGAAAAATTACATGAAGGTTGTTCCCTTCATCCTGATTATCCTGGTTGCTCTTGGCGCGTTTGCAAAGTTCTTTATAATCGACAAGCTGGATGAGGTCAAGCGGGAAGAGCAGGCGACGGCGGATCTGCGCATGGATCTGGAACGGGCGCAGCAGAGAATCGAGAGCTTCGGTGACCTGGCCGACCAGTACGCCCACTTTACTTATTCCGGCATGACCAACGAGGAGCTTACGCGGGCGGACCGTGTGCAGACTCTGGACATGATCAACAGCGTTGTGAAGTCCCGCGGCGTCAGAATAGACTCCTGGTCCGTTACCGGCAACCTGCTGACCCTCTACGTTACCGCCAGAGACCAGACGGAGCTGAACATCTTGAAGAACCTGATGGATGCCGACCCCAGAGTGGAGCTGTCCACCCTCAAGAAGAATAACACCGTTGACGTCCCCAGCGAGGAAGACCCGGATATTACCGTGGCTATGATGAGCGGTAAGTTTGAGGTCTATATGAAAGCGACCAATCTGACGAAGAAGGAGGCGGATTCCGAATGAAAAACGTTGGACAGAATCTGAGCAAACGGGACAGAATCCTGATTATCCTGTTGGCGATTGTCATTCTGTACTTCGCCTATCTTTACCTTGTGAAGAAGCCGATGGATGAGCGGATCGCCAACGAGAAGACAGAGCAGGGAACGATCCAGGACGAGTTGGCGAAAACAACCAGCGTCATCGCCGAGCTGGAGCAGAAGAAGGCGGAAATGGAAAACAACGGCCCGGACGCGGTCCGGATGCCGAGCTACAACGCCGAAAAGGAAGAGAACAACTACGTCTCCACGATTTCGCGCGCCTTCAGCTCATCGCTACCGCATCATCAGTGGGAGAAGTCGGAAACCGACCTGAAGAGAACCGGCGACCAGATCCGCCGTACCTTCACCTGTAAGTTCAGCACCGACGACTATGACAAAGTGATGTGGGCTTTGCAAAAGTTTGCCAGCAGCCCCACCCGCTGCCTGCTGGAGGATGTGAAGTTTACTGCGGGCCGCAGCCGCTCCGGCTGGGATGGCCCCGAAACGGAGGTCTACACCGTTACCCTGAACGCGACCTTCTATGAGACCATGCACGGCGGCGAGGAGGACCAGGCTCTGCCGAAGGATTCCGCTGCCACAGTCAACTGATTTTCCGCGGTCGGGGCGAAATCCGGCCCGGTTATGACCAATCACAAAAACAGCCCCATTTATGGGGCCGTTTTTGTTATATGCTGGGGGCAAGGAGGAATCGCTATGGACCTTACCACGAAACTGAACCGGGAGCAATTGGAGGCGGTGCAGACCACCGAGGGCTTTGTCCGGGTCGTCGCGGGAGCCGGCTCCGGCAAGACCCGGGCCCTGACCTACCGCTTTGCCTGGCTGGTGACGGAGCTGGGCATTCTGCCGGGGAACATTCTCTGCGTCACCTTTACCAACAAGGCGGCCAACGAGATGCGCCAGCGGATCCACAGCCTCACCGGCGACAACGACACCGGCTACATCAACACCTTCCACGGCTTCTGCGTGTCTGTCCTCCAGGAGGACAGCTTTGCGGTGGGCTATCCCAAGGCCTTTCTGGTACTGGACAATTCCGACATCGACGCCATGCTGCGGATCATCTACGAGGAGCGGGGCCTGACCCTGCGGGATATGACCTTTGCCAACGCCCGGGACATGATCGAGATGCAGAAGCTCCGCTTTCACCCGGAATACTACGAGGATCTGATCGACCTGCCCCTGGAGGGCCTCCGGGAGAAGTACGACAAGGCGGAGACCAGGGAGAACATCATCTTCTACGGCTATCTCTACCAGCAGAAAAAGTGCTTCGGCCTGGACTACAACGACCTGATCAAATTCTCCCTCTATATCTTTCGCCGGAACCCGGACATCCGGCTGAAATGGCAAAAGCGGCTGGAATACATTATGATCGACGAGTTCCAGGACATCGACGAACCCCAGTACGAGCTGATGGAGGTCCTCTGTGACTACCACAAGAATCTCTTCGTGGTGGGAGACCCGGACCAGACCATCTACACCTGGCGGGGGGCCAGCATCCGCTACCTGCTGGACTTCGACCAGAAGCACCCGGGCACCCGGACCATCTTTATGAACCGGAACTATCGCTCCACCCCGCAGATTTTGAACGTGGTGAACGATCTGATCGACAAGAATCGGAACCGGCTGAAAAAAGAGCTGATTCCCACCCTGCCGGAGGGCCCGGCAGTCCTCTGCCACCACGCGGACACCCCGGAATCGGAAGCCAAATGGATTGCCGCCCGGATTCAAAGCCTCCACGCGGCAGGGACGGATTATCGGGATATGACCCTGCTCTACCGGGCCCACTACCTGACCCGTCCGGTGGAAGACGTGCTGAACCACGAAAAGATTCCCTTTACGATTTACAGCGGCACCCCCTTCTACGGCCGGGCGGAGATCAAGGACGCCCTGTCCTATCTGCGGCTTATCGCCTACCGGGATGACCTTTCCTTCCTTCGGGTTGCCAACCTGCCCAAACGGAACCTGGGCAAGCGGCGGATGGAGTACCTCCAGGCTTGGGCGGAGGAAAACCACTGCTCCCTCTTCCTGGCGCTGCAAAAGAATCTGGATACGGAGCTCTTTCGGGGCACCAAGGCGGCGGCCTTTGTCCGGCTGGTGGAGGACTTCTCCGCCGCCTGGGAGAATCGGCCCGTCTCCGAGTTGCTGACGGCCCTGCTCCACGAGAGCCGCTATGAGGAAATGCTCCGCACAGAGGGCAGCCAGGAGCGGCTGGACAACCTGGCAGAGCTGAAGCAGTCAATTTACGAGTATGAGACCACCTGCGGCGAGGAGGCCACTCTGCCCCACTACCTGGCCCATGTGGCCCTCTATACCAACACAGACCTGGAAGAGCACGCGGACCGGGTGAAGCTGATGACGATCCACGCGGCCAAGGGCCTGGAATTTCCCCACGTTTTCCTGCTGGGCCTGAACGAGGGCTCCTTCCCCAGCCGGAAAACCGGGACCCTGGAGGCCATGGAGGAGGAGCGGCGTCTCTGCTTTGTGGCCATGACCCGGGCGGAGCAAAGCCTCTGTCTGTCGGAGGCCGAGGGCCGGAATCACGACGGCTCTCCACGCTATCCGTCCAGGTTTTTGCTGGACATCGATGAGGCCCACCTGGAGCTGACGAAGCCCCGGCCGGAGGGCCTCATCGCGGAGGCCCGGGCCTTCATCGCCGCCCAGGAGCGGAACATGCCGGAGAACCGGGCCGCCTCCACGCTGGAGATTGGTACAAGAGTCCGCCACGCCGTCTTCGGCACCGGCACCGTAGAGGGAATCGACGCCGATCGGGCTGCCCACCTGGTCCGCTTCGACGACCTGCCCACCCCCCGGGCCATCAGCTTCCGGGCGAAGCTGGAGCGGGTGTAGGGCATTGAGAATTGAGAGTTGAGAATTGAGAATTGACGGAAGGATTGTTGTGTCAGCACATCGGTAAGGGATTTGTGTCAGAACATGGGTAAGGCAGTGGTAGGTATGGGTAAGGGTGTGTCAGAGGGAATAGCCGGGGTTCAAAGCCCCTCGTCACTACGCTCCTCCGGGCTTTGAACCCCGGCATTGCGGCCGCTGCCCTCTGGTTACGGAATAGATCGGGATCAATTCAGAAGTGTCGTGAACCAGAATGCCTGAATCATCTTTCTGGTCTCAATCAGATTTTATCTCAGCTCGTAGAATCGCTTTCGCCACTTATACCCGGTTTTCTCACTGACGCCATATTCCCGGCACAACTCTCGGAACGGTTTGTTTTGCTTCAGCATTTCGTCGATGAACGCTCGTTTTTCCTTCATCGCATCGGTCTCCTTCCACGGCATTTTCGACACCTCCCTTGTGCCGATTATACCGTAAAGTCTTACCTATGTGCTGACACAAACCCTTACCTATGTCCTGAAACTTTCTATTACCGATGTGCTGAAACCGGACACGCCCACATGTTCACCACACTGTCATATTTCGGCATACAAGAAAAGCGCGGCTTACGCCGTGCTTTTCTAATTTACTAACAAACTAAACCGGGCGGACCGTCAAGGCGCTGCTGTGCTGGCCCCTGTTATGTCTCGTCCTGCTTACGTGCATTTCGCATTGTGATCCACCGGAAAACCGCGAACCCGATCATCGCGCCGATCACATTGAGAATCAGGTCTTCAACATCGAAGCTTCCCAGCATGGAGAGGTACTGGGCCAGCTCCACGGAAAGAATGACGGCCACTGTCAGCAGTACAAATCTCTTTTTTTGCATGGAGAAGGCGGCAGGTGTCAGGATTCCCCAGGGAAGGAACAGCAGCAAATTACCGACGTAATTCGTGAAAAAACGAAGGGTATAGGCGGATGATTTCACGGGGATGGTAAAAAACTCATAGATTCCCTTTCCGGGAATCAGATTATAACACTGGGAAGGGTACTCCAGATAGGTGAGCGGAAGGTCTCTGTCCATGCGCCGCAGAAAGAGCACGTAGACCAGAAATGCGATATACAGCGCCCAAAGGCCATAACACAGCTTTCGGATAGCAGTCACAGCCTTACCCCAGATACCGGCAGGCGTTCAGGGCCGCGGCGGCGCCGTCGGCCACGGCGGTGGCAACCTGGCGGTAGGCCTTGGTGCGGCAGTCCCCGGCGGCAAAGATCCCGGCGGTGGGGGTCAGGCAGCTCTCGTCGGCCCGGATGTAGCCCGCCTCGTTCAGGGGGGCCAGGGCGGCAAAGGCCTGGTTTTCCGGCTCGGTGCCGATGGCCAGGAAAGCCCCGTCCACGGCCAGACTGTCCTCTGCCCCGGTCTCATCGTTTCGCAGCCGCAGGCCGGTGAGGAGCTCCTCTCCCTCGTAGCCCACGCAGAGGGTGGCGTACCGGATCTCCACGTTGGGCCGGGCCAGCACCAGGTCGATCATCTTTTGCTCGCCGGTGAGGAAGGCCAGGTTTTGGATCACCGTGACCTTTTTGCAGGACTCCGCCAGCAGCAGGATCTCCTGCAGGGCGGTGTTGCCCCCACCGATGACCGCCACGTGGGCGTCCTGGTAGAAGGCCCCGTCGCAGACCGCGCAGAAGGACAGACCGTTTCCGATCATGTCCTCCTCCCGGGGCAGACCCAGGCGGCGGTGCCGGGCTCCGGCGGCGATGATCACGGCCCGGGCCTGGTAGCGGCCCGCCTCGCCGATGACGGTTTTGACGGTGCCGTCCTCGATGCCCAGCACGGTGTCCATGTCCACGTCGGCCCCCAGGGCCATGGCCTGCTCCAGCATCCGCTGGGCCAGGTCGTTGCCGGAAATGGTCTCAAAGCCCGGGTAGTTTTCCAGCTTGGGGGAGAAGGTGATCTGTCCCCCGAAGGTATCCTTTTCCAGAACCAGCACGGACTTTCCTGCCCGTCTGGCGTAAATGGCCGCCGTCAGCCCCGCAGGCCCGGCGCCGATGATTAGAATATCATATATCATAGGTTCCTCCTAAAGAATTGAGAATTGAGAAGTGAGAAGTGAGAATTACGAATAAGGACGTTTCCCCAATTTTCATTCTCAACCCTCAATTCTCAACTGAATTATCCCCACAGGGCAGACAGCATGGGAATGACCTGCTTCTTTCGGCTCATGACCCCGGGGAGGAAGAAGGTGCTGCCTTGGGGCTCCACGCCGAAGGCCTGGGCGATGTCGTCGGCGCTGCCCAGGAAGATGATCTGGGTGCCCTCCAGCAGCACGTCGGTGAGCATCAGGAGCATAATGTCGTAGCCCCGCTCCTTCTTGGCCAGCTCCATTTCCGCCAGGAACTCGTCCTTTCGGTTCAGCATGGACACGGATTCCACGCAGGTGATCTGGCTGACGCCCAGGTAGTGGCCGGCGATGTGGAAGTCCTTGAAGTCGGCGTACATCAGCTCCCGGGCGCTCTTGTTCTCCCCCAGGGAGGCGGCGAAGATGAACCGGCCCAGCTCCTCCAGATCCACGCAGCCGATCCGGGCCAGCCGTTCGGCAATGGTCCGGTCCCGGGCCGTGGCGGTGGGGGATTTGAAGATGACCGTGTCTGAGAGAATGGCCGCGCACATCAGGCCCGCCATTTTTTTGGAGGGCATCAGGCCCTTTTCCTGGTACATTTCCGCCACGATGGTGGTGGAGCTGCCTACGATCTCGTTGCGGAAGAAGATGGGATTGGCGGACTGGATGTCTGCCAGCCGGTGGTGGTCGATGATGCCCAGCAGCTCCACCTGGTCCAGACCGGGGACGGATTGGGCCGCCTCGTTGTGGTCCACCAGCACCACCTTTTTCCGCCGGGGCTTCAGCAGATGGTAGCGGGACAGGGTGCCCATCACCCGGCCGTCGTCGTCCAGAATGGGGTAGCAGCGGTAGCGGCTCTTGGAGACTACCTCCCGCACGTCGTCCAGATAGTCCGTCATCCGGAAGGTGACCAGCTCCTTCGTCTGGCAGATCCGGGCGATGGGAATGGCCTGGAAGATCAGCCGGGCCGCCCGGTAGGCGGAGAAGGGGGTGGAGATGATGCAGGTTCTGGTCTCCAGCTCCCGCAGCTCCGGGCTCAGCTCCGCCTCACAGAGGATGAGGCAGTGGACGTTGGATTCCAGAGCCCAGCGAATGACCTCGGGCTGGTCGCCGCAGACGGCAATGTAGTTCTCGTGGTCAAACAGCCGCAGATCGGCGCCCCGGGGCAGGCCGAAGATCACCTCGCCGGAGACGGTGTCCACGCAGCTCCCGGCCTCGTTCAGCACCCGGCCCTCCAGTACGGAGAGCAGGTTGAACAGGGGCACGTCCCGGACCACAGGGTCTTCGATGGTCTTCATATCGTAGCCGGCCACGTCGCCGGAGGAAAGCATCCCGAAGAGGGTCCCGTCCTCGTTGGTGACGGGGATAGCGGCAATGGAGGAGTTGCCGCGCAGCAGATCCCAGCCCCGGGCCACCGTCAGGGCGGCGCTGAGGGCGGGGGGCGTGTCGTAATCCAGATCCATCACCTGGGTCCGCATGTCCTTGATGAGGACCGGGGGCTCGAAGCCGAAGCGTTCCAGGATGCGTTTGGATTCGTCGTTCAGATGGCCCAGCCGGGCGGCGGTGTAGCCCCGTTCGCCCAGGGCGTTTTGCAGGGCGGTGTAGGACATGGCTGAGACGATGGAGTCCGTGTCCGGATTCCGGTGCCCGGTGACAAAAACCTGATCCATAGATACCTCCTTGGTACGGAAGGGAATCTTTCATCCTGTCTATTATGCCGGAAAAAACCCGGTTTGTCAATCACTTTGCACGGCAGATGAAGTTGAGAATTGAGAATTGCCCAAAATGGAATTGTCACCTGTCACTGGTCAATTGCCTGTACTTCCGCCTTGTGGCCTCTCCGCCTCGCAGGTGGCGCTCGGCCTTGTTTCGCTCCAGCACGGCCCGAACCCGGAGCCAGAGGCTTCGATCTGCCTGCTCCAGCCGCCGGGTGAGGTCCTTGTGTACCGTGGATTTGGAGACGCCGAAGCGCTCCGCCGCGGCCCGGACGGTGGCCCCGGTCTCCAACACATATTCCGCCAGCTCCCTGGCCCGCTTGTCGATGGTATCTGTCATATCCGCACCTCCCAAGCATGGGTTACGCAAGTCTATGCAGCCACCGGGGGAGGAATGCAGGATGCAAGGGGCAAAATGAGGGATCAGTCACCAGTCACCAGTCACCAGGCACCGCTTGTAGGGGGCGGCGCCCACGACGCCCCGTCCCCCGTAGGGAGCGATGCCCACATCGCTCCGGCGTTCGGTACGAACGCAATTTGCCGCAAGGCAAATCCAGCCGGGCCGCAACGCCGCGACCGGTGCAATACAACGCACCCGGCTGGATCGTCTGCTGACGCATAAGATTGTTTGCTACGCAAACCGGACGAGCAATGCTCGTCCCTACGGCGGTAACAGGAAGCCTCTGCCCGGGCGGGCGCACACTGTGCGCCCCTACGGCGGGTGCGTGTGGGGCGGGCTCAATTATGCATTATGCACTATGCATTATGCATTAACTGTTCCCTCTTGACAAATACCCCATGGGGGTATATATTAGCAAATGGAATAAGACTGACACAAGGAGGTCATGCTATGAACGAGCAAAGCTGCTGCCGCAAGAAGGCCGTTCCGCGGTCCGAGGAGGAGCGAAAGCGCCTGATCCACCGGCTGAATCGGCTGGAGGGCCAGATCCGGGGCATCCGCGGCATGGTGGAGCAGGATATCTACTGCAACGACATCCTGATCCAGTGCGCGGCGGTCAACGCCGCCCTGAACGCCTTTGAGCGGGAGCTTCTTGCGGATCACGTCCGCAGCTGCGTCAAGGACCGCCTGCAAGCAGGCGACGAGACCGTGGTGGACGAGCTGCTGGCGACCATGCAGAAGATGATGAAGTAAGAGTTCAGAAGAAAAAGTAAGAAGTAAGTTGTTTCAGAACAGGGTGGATTTTCACCGCTTAATTCTTCCTTCTTCGCTTGTTACTGCTTGCCTTTTATTGGCTGAAAGGGGAATCACATGAAACAATACGACGTCACCGGCATGAGCTGCGCCGCCTGCTCGGCCCGGGTGGAAAAGGCGGTGAAGGCGGTGCCCGGTGTGGAATCCTGCGCCGTGAGTCTTCTGACCAACTCCATGGGGGTGGAGGGCAGCGCCGATCCTGCCGCCGTCATCGCTGCCGTCACCGCGGCGGGCTACGGGGCCTCCCAAAAGGAAAGCGGCGAACACGCCGCCTCCGCCTCCTCCCAGGCCGCAGACGCCTTGGCGGACCGGGAGACTCCAAAGCTGAAAAAGCGGCTGTTCTGGTCCCTGGGCTTCCTGCTGGTCCTCATGTACTTTTCCATGGGCCACATGATGTGGGGCTTCCCCCTGCCAGAATGGTTTAAGGATAACCACGTGGCCATGGGCCTGGTCCAGCTTCTGCTGGCGGCTATCGTCATGGTCATCAACCAGCGCTTCTTTCTCTCCGGCTTTAAGGCCCTGGCCCATCGGGCGCCCAATATGGATACCCTGGTGGCCCTGGGCTCCGCAGCCTCCTTTGTCTGGTCGGTTTACGCCCTCTTCGCCATGACCCGTGCCCAGGTCGACGGGGACGCCGCCGAGGTGATGGAATACATGGAGGAATTTTATTTTGAATCCGCCGCCATGATTCTGACCCTGATTACCGTGGGAAAGATGCTGGAGGCAAAATCCAAGGGCCGGACCACCGACGCCCTGAAGGGCTTGATGAAGCTGGCACCCCAGACCGCAACGGTGCTCCGGGAGGGAGCGGAGCTTACGGTCCCTGTGGCCCAGCTGCGGAAGGATGAGTTTTTCATTGTCCGGCCGGGGGAGGCCGTCCCGGTGGACGGAGTGGTGTTGGAGGGCAGCTCCGCCGTCAATGAATCCGCCCTGACGGGGGAATCCATTCCTGTGGATAAGGCCCCAGGGGACAGCCTCTCCGCCGCCACCGTCAATCAGTCCGGCTGGCTGAAGGCCAGGGCCACCCGGGTGGGGGAGGACACCACCCTGAATCAGATCATCAAAATGGTCTCCGACGCGGCGGCGACCAAGGCCCCCATCGCCAAGGCGGCGGACAGGGTCTCGGGAATCTTCGTTCCCGCCGTGATCTCCATCGCGGTCATCGTCACGGTCATCTGGCTCCTGGTGGGGCGGGAATTTTCCTACGCCCTGGCCCGGGGCATCTCCGTGCTGGTGATCTCCTGCCCCTGCGCCCTGGGCCTGGCTACCCCAGTGGCCATCATGGTGGGCAGCGGAGTGGGCGCGAAAAACGGGATCCTCTTCAAAACCGCCGTCTCTCTGGAGCAGACCGGCAAGGCGAAAATCGCGGCCCTGGATAAGACCGGCACTATTACCACCGGGGCCCCCACCGTCACGGACATTTTGCCTGCGGCGGGCGTCACGGAGGAGGAGCTCCTCGCCGCCGCCCTGGCCCTGGAGCAGCGCAGCGAGCACCCCCTGGCCCGGGCGATTGTGGATTATGCCGCGGCCCATGCAGCGGCGCGCACCGGTGCGCCACGGGACGCTGGCGGTTCAGAGTCCGTAGGGGACGGGTTCCCTGTCCCGCAGGTTCGGAGTTCAGAGTGTGTAGGGACAAGCATTGCTTGTCCGCAGAATGCCGTCACCGACTTCCGCGCCCTGCCCGGCAATGGACTGGAGGCGATGCTGGACGGCAAGCCCCTCATCGGCGGCAGCGTCAAATTCGTCAGCGAGCGCCTGCAAAACCTTCCCCTCGAGGGGAAGGTGCCCCCGCAGGGGGCGGATGAGGTGGAGACGCAACAAGGAACTGCTTCCGGTGGCGCACCGGTGTGCGCCGCTACAGGGGACGGTGCGAACGATGCACAGACCGCTGCAAGGACGGCGCTCTGCCGTCCGTCCGTCCTGCAAAGCGCCGACGCCCTGGCCGCTCAAGGTAAAACGCCCCTGCTCTTTGCTCACGCAGACCGTCTGCTGGGACTGATCGCCGTGGCGGACGTGCTCAAGCCGGAAAGCCCCGCTGCCGTCAAAGAGTTACAAAACATGGGAATTCATGTAGTTATGTTAACTGGCGATAACGAACGCACAGCCAGGGCCATCGCGGACCAGGCGGGAGTGGACGAGGTAGTGGCCGGGGTCCTGCCCGAGGGCAAGGAGGCGGTAATCCGGCAGCTCCAGGCTCGGGGGCCCGTCCTCATGGTGGGGGACGGCATCAACGACGCCCCGGCCCTGACCCGGGCGGACGTGGGCATCGCCATCGGCGCGGGCACGGACGTGGCCGTGGACGCGGCGGACGTGGTGCTGATGAAGAGCAAGCTCTCCGACGTCCCCGCCGCGGTCCGGCTGAGCCGGGCCACCCTGCGGAACATCCACGAAAATCTGTTCTGGGCCTTCCTCTACAACACCATCGGCATCCCCCTGGCCGCCGGCGCTTTTATCAAGGCCTTTGGCTGGACCCTGAACCCGATGTTTGGCGCGGCAGCCATGAGCCTGTCCAGCTTCTGCGTGGTGACCAACGCCCTGCGGCTGAATTGGGTGAAGTTAGGCAATAAGCAACAGGCAACAGGCAATAGGAGACGTGAAGAGGAAGCAGCAGGGGAACACGCCGTCGTGGTCATGGTCAAGGGCATGATGTGTCACAACTGCGAGCGCCATGTGCGGGAGGCCCTGGAGGCTCTGCCGGGGGTGGAATCTGCGGAGGCCGATTTCCGGACCGGCCTGGTAAAAATCCGGGGCGAGGTCCCGGAGGCCGCCCTGCGGGCCGCCGTCAAGGCCGCAGGCTACAAATTCAAAAAAACTGTGAAATGAGTTTACGATACTTGCGAAACGGGAAAAACTGTGATACAATATTATACAAACTATGTAATCTGGAGGAGCAGCAGCCTTTTTCGGCTGCGGGCTTCCCGTCGGGAGTAATGTAATGTCCGAATTAAGCAGATGGTTCCAGGGAATCAACCCGGACCGGATCATTGAATGGCTGATGTTCGCTGCCGCGGCGATGATTTCCATTTCCGTTCACGAGAGCAGTCACGCCCTGTCTGCCTACTGGCTGGGGGATGATACCGCCAAGCGCATGAAGCGCATCAGCCTTAATCCCCTGCGCCACCTGGACCCGGTGGGCTTTGTGATGATGGTGGTGGCCCACTTCGGCTGGGCCAAGCCCGTTCCTATCAATCCCTACCGGATGACAAAGATCAAGAGCCCCAAGCTGGGTATGGCCCTCACCGCCGCGGCGGGGCCGATTTCCAATCTGCTGCTGGCCCTGCTGTTTGGCCTGGCGTTTTGGGGGATCGGCGCCGATTACAATGGGGAATACTACTTCCTGGCCGGGCCAAAGGGCAGCGCGATGGGCTATCTCAGCCAGCTTCTCTGGGCCTGCCTGAGCCTCAACGCGGGTCTGGCGGTGTTCAACCTGATCCCCATTTCCCCGCTGGACGGCTCTAAGATCCTGGCCATCGTGCTGCCGGAGGATTCATACGCCCTGCTGATGCAGTATGAGCGCTACGGGATGCTCCTGCTGATCGCCCTGCTTTGGATGGGCGTCCTGACCGGGCCCCTGTCTTTCCTGGTGAAGGGCCTCATCAGCGGCATCGGCGCCATCGCCCGTCCCCTGGCCCAGCTCCTTGCCGGCGGATAACAATTGACAGGTGACAGTTGACGGGTGACACGAACACAGGGAACAGTCCCCTGTGTTGTCTGCGGGCGGATTGCCCGCGCCACAGCAGGCGGAACCTTGAACCGTGGCGCACCGGTGTGCGCCGCTACAATATCTACCGATCGACAAGAAGACAAACCTATGACAGACGAACCCAAATACCACCTCACAGGCGTGGTGAAATCCCGGGACGAGACCGTGGAGGACTTCGACGGGCCCCTGGACGTGATCCTGCTCCTGCTGAGCAAGAACAAAATAGAAATCGAAGACATCTCGATTGCCGCCATTCTGGAGCAGTACCTGGCCTACCTGGACGAGATGAAGCGGATGGATATGGAGATTGCCAGCGAATTTATCGCCATGGCCTCCCATCTGATGCTCATCAAGACGAAGATGCTGCTCTCCGCCGCCGAGCAGGCGGAGGCCCAGTCGGAGATGGAGCTCCTGATCCAATCCCTCCAGGAGCGCCAGCGGGCGGACGCCATCGAAAAGATCCGCAGCGCCGCCGCCTTTTTGGAGGGACGGAACGAGCTGGGTCTGGGCCTATTCACCAAGGGTCCCGAGCCCTTTGAGCGGGACCGGACCTACCGGTACCGCCACGAGCCCACGGACCTGCTCCGGGCCTTTGAGACCCTTTCCGAGCGGAGTAAAAAGCTCCTGCCGCCCCCCAAGGCCAGCTTTGAGGGCATTGTGGGCCGGGAGCCCTATCCCGTGGGCAAAAAGACCGCCGAGCTGCTGAAAAAGCTCCTGCTCCGGGGCGTCAGCGCCCTGCGCCGCCTGTTCAAGGGCTGTCGGAGCCGGTCGGAGATCGTGGCCACCTTCCTGGCCGTGCTGGAGCTGTGCAGAAACAATGCCGTGGAGCTGGAGGAAGCGGGCGGAGAGACCAGCCTCCGTCTGATCCGGGTCCCGGACAACGAGGAGGAAGCCAATGGAGCGTAAGGAATTGCAGCGGATCTGCGAGGCGATCCTCTTTGCCGCCGGGGAGCCGGTGGAGACGGAGCGGCTGAGCTTCGTTGCCGAGACCGATCCCGACGAGGTCCGGGAGGCCCTGCGGGAGTTGGCGGATCTCTACGCCTTCGAACGCCGGGGCATCCGCATCCTCCGGCTGGAGGACAGCTGGCAGATGTGCTCCCAGAACGACCTGGCCCCCTGGGTCACCAAGGCTCTGGAGACCCGGAAGCCCCCCAAGCTCTCCGCCTCCCAACTGGAGACCCTCACCATCATCGCCTATTATCAGCCCACCACCAAGGCCTTCGTGGAGAAGCTCCGGGGGGTGGACAGCGCCTATTCCGTGGCGGCCCTGCTGAATAAGAAGCTCATCGAGGAGAACGGTCGTCTGGACGCCCCGGGCCGCCCCATCCTCTACCGCACCACCCCGGACTTCCTGCGCACCTTCGGCCTGGAATCTCTGGAGGGGCTGCCGGAGATGGAGAAGGTCCAGTTCAGCGCCTCTGCCGAGGCGGAGCCCGCGGAGGCCGACGCCTCCACCCCACCCGCCGGGAGCGACGCGGGCGCCGCTCCGGCCCAAACGGTCATGGAGGGCATTCAACAATGAAAGTTCTGCTGATCATCGCCGCCGTATTCTTCCTGATCGGCTGCATTCCGGTCAGCGTTTACTTCGCGTATCATGAACGGATCGAGCTGCGGCTCTCGATCCTCTTTGTGAAAATCGGCATCATTCCCAAGAAGCCTCTGTCCCGGAAGAAGCGGGAAAAGCAGGAGGCCAAGAAGGCAGCCAAGGCCGCCAAAAAGGCGGAGGCCAAGGCGAAAAAGAAGAAGGATGCCGCCGCCCAGACTCTGATTGCCAAGCCCACGGAGCCCCCCAAGCCCAAGCAGCCCCTCACCGACAAGATCGCGGCGCTGATCCCCTGGGCCAAGCTTGGCGCGAATTTTGTGGGCGAGTTCTTCCGCCGGAAGCTCACCGTCACCCGGCTGCGCATCCGGGCGGCGCTGGCGGGAGGCGATCCGGCCAAGACCGCCCTGACCGTGGGCAAGGCATGGGAAACCATCGGTGTGGCCGTTCCCATTCTGGAGCGGGGCTTCCGCATCAAGGAGCGGAGGATTGCGGTCTATCCCGATTTTACCGCCTCCAAGACGGACGTAGAGGCCGAGCTGGCCATCCGCATCCGGGTGGGCGGCGTGATCCTGCTGGGCCTGAAATACGCCTGGCGGGCCCTGCGGCTGTACTTGAAGCAGAGAAAGGCCAAGAAGCAGGCCGCCAAGGTCGGCGCGGGTTCAGAGGTCCAAGATCAGGGATCGGAGTCCGCAGCGTCGGCAAGCTGACGGCCATAGGGATCAGGGTATGTAGGATCATGTAACCGCAAAAAGTTTACAGCGTAGGGGCGAGCATTGCTCGTCCACGTTTGCGAAGCAAACAATCGCCGTCAGGCGATTCTGCGTTCATCCGAATCGATTTGCCTCCTGCAAATTGCATTCGTTCCGAATGCCGGGCAAGCAATACCCATGAAGGGACAGGCACCTGTCCCTGCGTCAAGTTTTGAGTGTTACAGCGCAGCAGGGGCGCGCAGCGTGCGCCTGCCTCCCGCAATCGCTGATCCGCAATCCTTTAATGTGAAAATAACGGAAAGGTGGTACCCGAACATGACAAACAACATTTCCGAGATGATCTCCTCCGCAATGGAGCGGATGCAGAAGATGGTGGACGTAAACACCATCGTGGGCCAGCCGGTAAAGGTGAGCGAGGACGTCACCATCATTCCCATTTCCAAGGTCCATATCGGCATGGGCGGCGGCGGCACCGACTTTGCCACCAAGAGCTCCGTGGCTGCCAAGAAGGACCCCTTCGGCGGCGGCATGGGCGCGGGCGTGAACATCGACCCCGTGGCCTTCCTGGTGATCCAGGGCAAGACCGTCCGGATGCTCCCCGTGGCCGAGCCCGCCTCCTCCACCGTGGACCGCATCGTGGAGCAGGCCCCCGAGCTCATGGACAAGCTGGCTGATTTCCTGGACGGCCGAAAGGCCAAGCCGGAGGCGGACCCGGAGGCCTGACGCCTGTTGCCGATTGTCTGAACGCGCATATTTTGTCGCTATCCGGGGCATCCTGTTCCCGGGTGATGAAATATGAAACGAATCGTTGTTTTGCTGACGGTACTATGCATCGCCGTCGGCTGGCTTCCTTTGCCCGCTTTCGGGAGCCCAGCGCCCGCCGTTTCCGCAGGCTGCGCCGTGGTGATGGACGCGGACACGGGGGCGCTGCTCTATGCCCGCCACCCGGACAACCCGGGGCTGATCGCCTCCACCACCAAGATCATGACGGCCTGGCTGGCCTGTCAGGCCGGAGACCTGGACCGGCCCGTCACCGTCCCGGCGGAGGCCGTTGGGGTGGAGGGAACTTCCCTGTATTTGAAGGAGGGGGAGACCCTGACCCGGGAGGAGCTGCTCTACGGCGCCATGGTCCAATCCGGCAACGACGCCGCCCTGGCCCTGGCCATTGACGTAGGCGGCAGCGAGGCGGCCTTTGTGGAGCGGATGAACGAGGCGGCCCGCCGTCTTGGCCTGCAAAATACCCACTACGCCAATCCCCACGGCCTGGACAGCGAGGGCAATTACAGCACCGCCCGGGACCTGGCACTGCTGACGGCCAAGGCTCTGGAAAACCCGGATTTTCTGCGAATCTGCGGCACAAAGTCCGTCAAGGTGGCGGGGGAGCGGGTGCTGACCAACCACAACAAGCTGCTCTGGCGCTGCCCTGGCTGCATCGGGGTGAAGACCGGCTATACCCGGGCCGCGGGCCGACTCCTGGTGAGCGCCGCCCGGCGGGAGGGCCGGACCCTGATCTGCGTCACCGTCAACGATCCCGCCGATTGGCAGGACCACGTTGCCCTGCTGGATTGGGGCTTCGCCCGCTATGAGGCCCGGCCCGTGGCGGTGAAGGGCGAGACCCTGCTTACCGCGCCCATGGGAGCGCCGCTGGTTGCCCAGGCCGATCTGACCCTCCGCCTGGCCCCCGACGAGGAACCCCGGCTGGTCTTCTGCCCCGGTTTGAGTTCCGACCTGCTCTCCGGCGCGGCCGCAGGAACGGTGAAGGTTTTCCTGAACGGGAAACCCGTGGGGGAGATTCCAGTCGTTTGGGGCAGCAATTGACAAGTGACAATTGAATGAGTTTCGCAAATTGCAATTTGCGAAACTCCGATAACTCTCAATTCTCAATTCTGAGCCGCCTTTGGCGACAACGAAAAGAACATGAACGAACGACTGCAAAAATTGATCGCCGCTGCCGGGCTCTGCTCCCGGCGGACGGCGGAGGAATGGATCATCCGGGGCAAGGTTACCGTCAATGGGAACCTTGCCCGGCTTGGCGATACGGCGGACCCGGAGACCGACGAAATCCTGGTGGAGGGCCGCCCGCTGCCCAAGGCCTCGGCCCGGACTGCCACCGTCCTGCTCTATAAGCCCCGGGGCGTGGTCACCACCATGCAGGACGAAAAGGGCCGACCCACCGTGGCGGAGCTTCTGCCTGCCGAGCTGGGGCGGCTCTATCCCGTGGGTCGGCTGGACCAGTTCTCCGAGGGCCTGCTGCTGATGACCAACGACGGGGCCCTGGCCAACCGCCTGACCCATCCCAGGGGGGAGGTTTGCAAGACCTATCTTCTCTGGGTGTCCGGCTGGCATGACGGGGCTTTGGAAAAGCTCCGCCGTCCCATCATCCTGGACGGCTATCGCATCAAGCCTCCCCAGGTGCGGCTGATCTGGGCCGGGGGGATGCAAAATGATGGATCAGGGGTCAGGGATCAGGGATCAGGGTGTGGTTCAGGGGTCAGGGTTCAGGGTTCAGAGCCCGTAGGGGCGGTCATTGGCCGCCCGCCCGAGACGCCCGAATCCGTAGGGGCGGTCATCGGCCGCCCCCAGCCCGCAGAGACCCGGAAATGCCTTCCCCTTGAGGGGAAGGTGCCCCCGCAGGGGGCGGATGAGGTGGTGCTCCGACAACGGATTGCTTCGGATGGCGCACCGGCGTGCGCCGCTGCGGCAGCACGTGCCGGAACCGCCCTGCTGGAAATCACCATCCACGAGGGCCGCAACCGGCAGATTCGCCGGATGGCGGAGGCCGCGGGGCTGAAAACCACCCGTCTGAAGCGCATTTCCGAGGGTCCTGTCCAACTGGGCGATCTGAAGCCCGGCCAGTGGCGGCCCCTGACGGCGGCGGAGCTGAAACGCCTTGCAGCTGAATCAACAGAAATTGAGTATGGAAAACCATGAAGGAAACGAATAACGAAAAGCTGGTTCTAAGCTGTCCCGCGCTCTTCTATCGCCGCAGGGAGGAAAACTGGCCGATATCCTATTTGGAGTACGCTTTTTTGCCTGTCCTGTTGCTTGCAGCATATTTCCTGGTTCATTGGAAATCCGGGCTGATCTTTGCCGCGATTCTTCTTGCGATTGAGCTTCCGAGCTGGTTTGACAAGCCACGCTGTCTGATCGACGCAGACAATGTTACGGTGAAGCGGAAACGATATACTTACCGGAAATTCCGCCTGGCGGATCTGTACGCCATGGGTCGCTATCAGGAAGACGGCGCGGAGCCAATGCTGTTTTTCTGCGTCTCCTCCGCCGAGAAGATCCGGTCGTTTGCAGGAAAACACGCAAAAGAGCTGGCAAGCGTTGCGGCGCATTACGGTTACGACGGCTCCAGCATGACGGAGGAGCAGCGACGGCAGGTGATGCTGACAGTCTACCTGTGGAAGAAAGCGAAGATATCAAATCCCAACACCGCTGTGCTGTGCATTACGGCGCAATCTTGGGCAAAGCTGGACGAATACCGCGGGTCGCATTCGCTGCCATACGTCACCCTTTCCGCGCCGACGGGAGGATGCTATAATGAATATTGATTCTCACAGCGCAGCTCTGTATTATGGCTTTCTCATGGTGCTTTTGGCGGTCAAATCATTTCTTAGTTTCTTCTACTATTTTCAAACCAAAAAGCGTCTGATACAGGCCAAGAAAAAAACAACGATTCTGGATCTGCGGAAGAAATGCGACTGTTATCTCGTCGTGGCCTGGATCGGCGCAGCGGCCGCGGTCGTCCTGGCCGGACTGATGACCGCTTCTTTGCTTTCCCAATCTTCATAACAGAGGGAATCAGGAGATTTTTCAGGGCAAGACCGGGTATATTGGGGGACTGCTGTGTCCTCTCAAGAAGGGAAAAAGCCCTGACTTTGCTCGCACAAGGAGTTTGAATTACATGCAAACGAGTTATGGAAGCAACAAAAGCATGGATCCCCGCGGCACCGGCGGTAAATGGATTTTCCTGGTATTTCTGGCGGCGGGGCTGATCCTGCTGGCGATTGCCGGGTTCCTGGCGGTCCGGCATGCCCACAAGCTGGAAAGCTACGTAAGGACCGATGCGGTGATCGTCGGCTTTGACGTGGAGCATCACGACGACTCGGACACCCACAGGACCGTGGTGGAGTACCTGGTGGAGGGAAGCCCTCGGCAGACCACGGTGGGGGTGTATTCGGCCACGTTTTCCGTGGGAGACGAGCTCCGGGTGGCCTATGACCCGGAGAACCCCGAGGATGTGATTTTGATCGGCTTCTGGGGCTGGCTGGGCAGCTTGATCTGCGGCTTCATCGGCCTGGTGTTTACCCTGATCGGCGGCATTACGCTGTATTTGTTCCGGCTTCGCCCCCGGATGCAGGAACGGAAGGCGGCTGCCCAACAGGACAAGCCCGCCCCCTGGGAGCAGTAGAGAAATTGAGAATTGAGAATTCAGAATTGAAACCATGAATAACTACGACGTAATTGTGATTGGCGGCGGGGCTGCCGGCATGTTCGCCGCGATCCAGGCGGGCTATGCCGGGGCGAAGGTGCTGCTGCTGGAGCCCAACGACCGGCTGGGCAGGAAGCTGCTTATCACCGGCAAGGGACGCTGCAATCTCACCAACAACTGCCCCTGGCAGGAGGTACTGAAAAACGTCCCCCGGAACCCCCGCTTTCTCTACTCGGCCCTCTCGGGCTTTACCCCCGAGGACGCCATCAGCTTTTTTGAGTCCCACGGCTGTGAGACCAAAACCGAGCGGGGCAACCGGGTCTTCCCGGTGACGGACAAATCTGCCTCGGTGCTGGAGGCCCTGAAAACCGCCCTGGACTACGCCGGGGTGGAGATCGTCCGGACCCGGGCCAGGGAAATCCTGACGGAAAGTGCGGCAGGGGCGGTCACCGGCCGCCCGCAGCCCGCAGAGGCTTCCCCAGTCTGTCATTCTGAGCAAAGCGAAGAATCCGCATCCCCCATCCCCAAAAGTCTTTCCCTCCAAGGAAAGGCAATGAACGCAGGGCTGCGGGTCGTTGGCGTCCATACCGACAAGGGCGATTTCTTTGCCCCGGCGGTGATCCTGGCCACTGGCGGCAAGTCCTATCCCGCCACCGGATCCACCGGCGACGGCTACCGGATGGCCAAGGCCCTGGGCCACAGCATCGTGCCGCCCGTGGGTTCCCTGGTCCCCCTGGTGGAGGAGGGCCCCTGGTGCGCCCAAATGCAGGGCCTGGCCCTGAAAAACGTGAACGTCCGGCTCTATGAAGCGCCTGCTGATCCCGCCGTAGGGACAAGCATTGCTTGTCCGCGGACGAGCGATGCTCGTCCCTACACGCAGGAACGGGGCAAGCCTGTCTTTGAGGAGTTCGGCGAGCTGCTCTTCACCCATTTCGGCCTCTCCGGCCCGGTGATCCTCTCTGCCTCCGCCCACATGGAGCAGGGGAAAGTTTACATAATTGAAATCGACCTGAAGCCAGCTTTGGATGAAGAGAAGCTGGACGCCCGGATCCTCCGGGACTTTGCCGACAGCAAAAACCGCAGCTTTGAGAACGCCCTTTCCGGCCTCTATCCAAAGACTATGATCCCGGTGATGGTGGCCCGCTCCGGCATTCCGGGGGATACCAAGGTGAACGCCGTCACCCGGGAGCAGCGCCGGGCGCTGTTGGAGCTGACGAAGCATTTTACCGTGAAGATTTCCGGCCTGCGCCCGGTGGAGGAGGCCATCATCACCTCCGGCGGCGTCAGCACGAAGGAGATCGACCCCAAGACCATGGAGAGCAAGCTGGTCTCCGGCCTCTACTTCGCCGGGGAAGTCATCGACGTAGACGCCTACACCGGCGGCTTCAACCTGCAAATCGCCTGGAGCACGGCCTACGCGGCGGCAAACGCAGCGGCAGGGCAAGTGACAGGTGACAAATAACGAGTGACAAGGAGCAACATTCATGAAACAACGCAAAATCATCATTCTCCTATGCTTTGCGCTGCTGCTGGCGGCGCTGGGCGGCTGCGCCCAGAAAAGCTGCGGCAGGAACCTGACCTGGTCGATGGGTCGGGATAACGTGCTGACCATTTCCGGCACCGGAGATATGGAGGACTATATGCGCGGCAACGCACCCTGGGACGACGGCGTCCAAAACAACCCCAAGAAGAAAATCCAGGTTGTCAAACTTCAGGACGGTGTGACCGGCATCGGAAACTACGCGTTTGAGGGCTGCGAGGCACTGACCGACGTGACAATCCCGGAGGGCGTGACCCGCATCGGGGACTATGCGTTTGCCAATTGCAAGGTTTTGACCAATGTGACGATCCCAAACAGCGTGACCAGCATCGGCAGCCATGCGTTTGCGGGCTGCGAGGCGTTGAGAAGTGTGTCGATGTCGAATCACACGTACCGCATCGGGGACGGTGCGTTCGCAAGCTGCGCCGCGCTGCGCGACGTGACGATTCCGGACAGCGTGAACGAGATCGGGGAATTTGTGTTTTCAGGCTGCAAATCCCTGACCGGCGTGACGATCCCGGAGGGCGTGACCGCCATCAACCGCGGCACATTCGAGTGCTGCACCGCGCTGACCGGTGTGACGATCCCGGACAGCGTGACCGTCATTGGGGAAGGGGCGTTTAAGTTCTGCGAATCCTTGACCGACGTGACGATCCCGGAGAGCATGACCAGCATCGGCTACCGTGCGTTTGCGGGCTGCAAATCCTTGCGCAGCATGGCGATCCCGGACGGTGTGACGGAGATCGGCTGCGGCATGTTTGAGGGCTGCGAGGCATTGACCGACGTGACCATTCCGGGCAGCGTGACTGAAATCGGGGAAGCCGCGTTTTCCCGCTGCGCCGCCCTGACCGGCCTGACGATTCCTGCCAGCGTGACCAGCATCGGAATTTATGCGTTTGAGTGGTGTGACGCCCTTGTGATTCATGGCGTTGCCGACTCCGAGGCGGAGCGCTATGCCCGGGAGAACAATATTCCCTTTGAGCCGCAATAGGCGCAGGGCAATAGGCAATAGGCAATAGGAGACGCGGGAGCGAGACACAGGAGACGCGGGAACAAGTCGCAGGAGCGGAGCCGCAGGGGACGGGTTTCCCGTCCCGTGCTTCAGCGCCCGACCCCGATTTCTCTCTTTTCGGAGAAATCCTTTCTATTTGCCTTACGCTATATCTTACACTTACACTTACTCTTACTCTTACTCTTACACTTTTACTTATTCTTTCTCTTCATGCGTCAGGCGAGCGTGAGAGAACACGGAAACCCCCTTGAAAAGCCTGGGTTTTTTCGGCTTCGGACGGAGAAAATTTGAAAAAATGAATCGCCCTTTCAAAATCCATACCGGCCGGCCTTGAAAGAATTGCAAAGAACCGCACGAGGGACGGTCAAAGGTTTTGAGGCGGTTCAAAGGAACCTGAGAAAGGGCGGGTCAGTTTGGCGTCGTCCGGCACAGAGGGGGACGAACTCCAGGGGAGACTCCCCGGCGTTTTGCAAAAGCAGGCGTCCAAAAGCATGGATTTCCACAGGATTTTTCACAGCAAATTTTGTGGTTTCCACAGGAACGCACGTGGAATCCACATGGTTTTACACATGAACATCGGCGGACAAGCGATGCTTGTCCCTGCGAACCCTGAACCACGGGACGGGTTCCTCGTCCCTTGCGGTGAATTCTGAACCGAAAGAAGGTTTGCATAATATGAACGAACAGAACATGAACCAAACTCCCTGTATTGCCGTGGCCATTGACGGCCCTGCCGGGGCGGGGAAGAGCACCATTGCCAGGCGAGTGGCCCAGGAGCTGGGCTTTCTCTATGTGGACACCGGCGCCATCTACCGCACCGTGGGCTACCACATGAGCCTCATGGGCATCGGCCCCAAGGACAAGGACGGCATCGAGCGCTGCATCGACGACGTAAACATTGAGATCGTCTATCAGGATGGGGTTCAGCACATGATCCTTAACGGCCAGGACGTGACCGAGCTGATCCGCACGCCGGAGATGTCCATGATGGCCTCCGGAGTCTCGGCCCAGCCCTGCGTCCGGGCCTATCTGCTGGACATGCAGCGGCAGCTTGCCCGGACTCACAACGTGGTGATGGACGGCCGGGACATCGGCACCGTGGTCCTGCCCCACGCCCAGGTGAAGGTCTATCTCACCGCCTCCGCGGAGGTCCGGGCGGATCGCCGCTGGAAGGAGCTCACCGCCAAGGGTGAGCAGGTCCGCTTTGAGGACGTATACACCGACGTGGTGAAGCGGGACGAGCAGGACATGAACCGGAAGATCGCTCCCCTGAAGTGCGCCGACGACGCGGAGCTTCTGGACTGCTCCTATCTCACCGTGGATCAGGTGGTGGCGGAGGTGAAGGAAATCATCCGGAGGAAGACCGCCCAATGAAATACGATAAGAAAACCCATATCTGCTACCGAATCTTCTGGTGGTTTTTCCGGATTATCTTTTTCTTCTATCATCCCTCCAAGTTCATCGGTCGGGAGCGGGTCCCGGAGGGGCCCTGCATGCTCTGCGGCAACCACTCCGGCTTTGCGGACCCCCTCTGGGTCTTTCTGATGCTGAACGAGGACTATCCCCCCTGGAGCATGGGAAGAAAGTCCCTGTTTGAGAAGCCGCTGCTGCGGAAGCTGCTGCCCTTTTTCGGCTCCTTCCCGGTGGACCGGGACAATCCGGACCTGACGGCCATCAAGAAGTCCCTTTCCGTGCTGAAGGAGGGCCATCAGCTTTTGATCTTCCCGGAGGGCACCCGGATCAAGAAGGGAAAGAAGTCCGAGCCCAAGTCCGGCGCCGTGATGTTGGCCAACCGGGCGGGGGTTCCCATCGTGCCCATCTACATCAGCCACAACCGCAAGCCCTTCAGCCGGGTCCGGGTGGTGGTGGGCGAGGCCTACACCCCCGAATTCAGCTCCCGCCGTCCCAGCGGCGAGGAACTGGAGCAGGCGACCAAGGAAATGATGGAGAAGGTTTACGCCCTGGGGGCGGAAGTGAAAAAAGTGAAGAAGTAAAAATGTAAAATTGAAGTATTTTTCAATTCGCCGAATTGAAAAATGGGATTCAATTCGTCCCGCAGGGACACCGTAATTTTTCCTTTTTCGTTTTTCGTTATATGAGAGAGGTAAGTATGAAGATAACGCTTTCGGAAACCGCCGGCTTTTGCTTTGGCGTGCGCCGGGCGGTGGAGCTGGTGGAGCAGACCGCCGCAGCGGGGAAGACGGTGGTGACCCTGGGGCCCATCGTCCACAACCGGCACGTGGCGGAGCGCTTCGAGCGCCTGAGGGTCCGGGAGGCTGCCGGAGTGGGGGAAATCCCCGACGGGGCCACGGTGATCATCCGGGCCCACGGAGTGGGCCGGGCGGTCTACGAGGCCATTGCGGCCCGGGGGCTGGGGGTGGTGGACGCCACCTGTCCCTTTGTGGAGCGCATTCACAATCTGGTCCGGAAGGCGGAGACCGAGGGCCGCAAGCCGATCCTCTTCGGCGCCAAAACCCACCCCGAGGTGGTGGGAATCTGCGGCTGGTGTGCCGATCCCTTGGTGGTGGAGACCCCGGAGGAGCTGGAAAACTGGCTCCGGGAGGAGCCAAAACGGGGCGAAACGCCCCTGATTTTGGCGGCGCAGACCACTTCAAACCAAAATTTGTGGAAAAAAGTGCGAGAAATTGCAAATTCACTCTGTACAAATTGCAAAATATTTGATACAATATGCGAAGCGACTGAGAATCGGCAAACTGCCGCCGCAGCCCTGGCCGCGAAAAGCGACGCCATGGTGGTGGTAGGCGACCGGACCAGCTCCAATACCCGACAGCTTGCGGCTATTTGCAGAGCCCACTGTCAGCGGGTTTTCGCGGTGGACAACGCCGCCGAGCTGGCGGACTGCGATTTTTCAGGCATTCATACCATTGGCATCACTGCAGGGGCGTCGACACCTGCGTGGATAATAAAGGAGGTCAATCAAACCATGGATGAAATCAAAACAGTAGATACTGCTGCAACGGAGGAAAGCTTTGAGGCGCTGCTTGACGCAAGTATCAAAACTCTAAACACAGGAGATACGGTCACAGGC
>JAEEKA010000065.1 GCA_016282135.1 Oscillospiraceae bacterium | reverse complement strand
TTTTATTCGCTCCGTGCAGGAAGGTGGCGAAAACCACGTTCCCGTAGCCGCACCGTGACAGCCCGTCTTTAATGGGTCAAATGACCCATACCGTGAAAGCGGCTCACGGGTCAGCTAACGGGTCAAGCCTTTTGCGTTCGCCGGATGATCCTGCTTAAAAGATACAAAATGGGCAAAAAATGTAGGTTTTTATCCAAAAATCACCCTGAAAAGCCGAAATCCCGGACGCTTTCGCGTCCGGGATTGGTGGGGGAAGGTGGATTCGAACCACCGAAGGCAGTGCCAGCAGATTTACAGTCTGTCCCCTTTGGCCACTCGGGAATTCCCCCATATTTCGTTGCTGTTTGACCGCCCGGTTTGCTTCCCATCGGAGGTTTTGTGGAGCTGGTAGACGGACTCGAACCCCCGACCTGCTGATTACAAATCAGCTGCTCTACCAACTGAGCTATACCAGCGCGGCTCAAACAAGCATGTGTAATTATAGCGGGACAATGGCTGTTTGTCAAGAGATTTTTTCATTTTTCCCATCTATTTTTTCAATTTCCAATTATCATCTTTTGTCGGCGGCTTTTCTGTGGTATAATCCAGCCATAAACTTGAAATTCAGGAGAAGCGAGGGATTACGATGTGGACACAGGAACGACTGCACGATTTGACCGTCCGGCAGAGACAGTTTTTCCGCTCCGGAAAGACCCTGGATTTGGATTGGCGGACAGAACAGCTCCGGCGGCTCAAGCAGGCCGTTTTGGCCCGGCAAAAGGAAATCACCGCAGCCCTTTCCGCGGACCTGGGCCGCAGCGAAGCGGAGGGAATGCTCTGCGACGTCGGCCCCGTTGTGATGGAAATCAACGAGAACATTCACTGTCTGCGCCGCTGGGCCAGGCCGGAGCTCCATTTCAGCGGGCTCACCGCCTTCCCCAGCACCGTCACCAGGGTCTACAAAATGCCCTACGGCGTCAGCCTGATCATCAGCCCCTTCAACTTTCCCTTTGTCCTCTCCCTGGCCGTCCTGGCGGCGGCTATGGCCGGAGGCAATACCGCGATCATCAAGGTCAGCTCCAAATCTCCCCATTGCACCGAAGTCTTGAAGCGGCTCATTGCCGACAGCTTCCCGGACAACTACGTAGCACTGGTGGACGGCGGGCATGACGTGGCCGATCTGCTGTTGGAGGAACGCTTTGACAAGATCTTCTACACCGGCTCCCCCAAGGTGGGCGCCCACGTCATGGAGGCCGCCGCAAAGCATCTGACCCCCGTGGCCCTGGAGCTGGGCGGTGAAAACGGCAACTGGGCCATCGTCCGCAAGGACGCGAATCTGCGGGACGCAGCCCGGAAGATTGTCTTCTTCAAGCTGCTCAACAGCGGGCAAATCTGCATCAACGTAAACCAGGTGGCCGTGGCGGAGGAGGTGGCCGCCGACTTCCTGGCGGCGGTGCGGGCGGAGCTGAAGCGGCAGATCGGAGACGACCCGATCCACAATCCCGAGTACCCCTGCCTGATCTCCCAGTCCGCCTGGGATCGCTGCGCCGCCGAGGCGGAGCAGTACCGGGAACGGATCCTCGTGGGCGGCAAGGGAGACCGGGAGACTAGGAAATACGCGCCCACGGTGATCTGGCCCGTGGGAATCGACGAGCCCATCGTCCGGCATGAGCTTTTCGCTCCCCTGCTGCCGGTGGTGCCCTACAAGGACAGCGAGGTCGACGCCCTGCTGGACACCATCGCCGACCGGGAACACGGCCTTGCCCTCTACCTGTTTACCAAGGACATCGCCTGGGCAAAGAAAGTTATGTCAACCCAGCAGTATGGGGGCGGCTGCGTCAACGAGGTCTGCCTGCACATGATGGTAAAGGGCGTTCCCTTCGGCGGCACGGGCCATTCCGGCATGGGCGCCTATCACGGGGAATGGGGCTTCCGGGAATTCACCCACCCCTCCACGGTGCTCTTCGGCAGAACCCACTTCAACCTCTCCCTGCGGGAGCATCCCTACGCGGGGAAGGTCGGCGCTTTGAAAACGAAGCTGCTGAAGCTGATGGAACGGTAGGACAAGAGAAACTTAAAGCGAAAACCTGAACATGCAAACATGCGGCATTCCTCAAATTGCGATCTGAGGAATGGGGCCGAGAGGCGTCCGATCGTTGCGCTTGACTGAAATTGCCTGCGGCAAATTGCGTTCGTGCCAAACGCCGGGACGCTCCCCCTTTGCGGGGGAAATCGTTCCCCGCGATCAATTTTCCCGACCTTTGAAAGACGGATACACGGTCTGTGTATCCGTCTTTTGTGCTGCATCGGGGCTTACGTGCTCAGCGGCCGCTGCACACTTTTGGGTCTGAAAAATTTAATTAACGTGTATTCCTCATTCGCATGGCAAAAAAAGAATTATCAAAAGTGTCAACTATTTTGCGACAAAAAGAGCCTATATAGAGTAATCCAACTTCGTGAAGATTTTCAGATGTTCAAAGAAACAAGGCTTTATGAAGCTATTTGAACGATGCTGAGTCGGTTTTCTGTTATATTCCGGTACGGTAACGTGTACCCAGTTTCTACAAAAACTGCAAAAATAAACGGGTTATTTTGCAGTTTTTGTCATGGTGTCCTGGAGACATTTTCCATATAATCAAATTACTGGAAAATGCCTGAACTACCTTTCTGCCTTACAGCAACCCGGCGGTTCGCTGTAAGGGACGGAATGCGCTTCGATTATAATATGAGACCCGTGTATTCACAAAATTCTCAAAATATATCAAAAAAATGTCAGAAATACTCACTTTGCAGCGTTATTATATTATGGAACCTCTTTTTCGGCGTACGATGCGCGTTGAAGCAGAGGGATATTCTTCAAATACGCATAATTCTAATTCGGCTATACAAATACCTATTCATTTTTCTGGACTTCAATTGAAATTTTTCGTCGATATTCGCATTTTTTCTTGACAATTCACTAAAAATGCGAAAAAATACTGGATGTTTGTGCATTGAAGCCAACGCGAGAAGAAGCAGCCGTTTCAGCAATTATAATCAGCGGAAGGGGGGGCGCACCGCCAGCATTTCTGTGCTTACGGCACGGAAAAAGAGCAGCTGAATCGGGTTCAAAGACTTTTGCAGAGTTGAGATGCTAAACATAAAATCAAAAAATGAAAGAGGCAGAGAGAAAGAAATGCGTACATTCAAGAAATTTCTGGCGCTGTTCCTTGTACTGACGCTGGTTTTCCAGATGGCTCCCCTCAGCGCGTTTGCGGAGGGGCCCAATTCTGCGGAGCGTTCGAACACGGAAAGCGCTGAAAGCGTCACAGACCAAGCCAGCAAGGAAACAGATTCAAACGCCGCGTCCAAACAACCGGGAACGACGGTAATCGGTGAAGTCACAAGTCTGCGCGGCCAGAGCGAAAAGCACTTCCGCATGGACGACGGCAGCTTCATTGCCGTGGATTACGGCATGCCCGTTCACTTCTCCGAAGACAACGGCGCCACCTGGCTTGACATCGACAACACCCTGGTGCTGAACCAGACCACTGAAACAGGCCGGAAGCAGACCGGCAACGTGTCCAGCTACAAGGCTGTAAACGGCGAGAATGCCCACAGCTTTGCCGCGGATCTCCGTTCCGGCTTCCTGTTTTCCGCCCAGAGCGGTTCCCACGGCCTGTTCTTCTCGCTGGCAGATTCCGCTGCCCGCCCGGCAGCGCAGGGTATCAACGAGGCAAACGTAAGCGACGAAGCTGGCAACACCCAAACAGAAGACACTGTGGCGGCAACAAAAGCTCCCGAGGCGGAGACCGCCGAGACGGAATCTATTGTCGAAGCAGCGAAGACCGTCGAGACGGAAACCGCTGCCACAGAGGCAGAAACCGATGAAGCGGAAGCTATCGTCGAAGCGGCCAAGACCGTCGAGACGGAAACCGCTGCCGAAGAGGTCGAGCGCGTCGAGGCGGAAGCTCCCGCGGAAGAAGCCCCCGAGACGGAGTCCGCCGAGACGGAAACTCCCGAGACGGAAGCCCCCGTTGCGGAGACGGAGCCTGCCGAGACTGAGGCGGCGGTTGAAGTTGAGGAAGAAGTCTTCTCCTCTGACGCCGCGGCTGAAATCAGCTATCCCTGCGACACGGACAGCAGTGAGGGGAAGAAGTCTGCCTCCGGAAAGAGCCGCGACGCTGCCAAGGAAACTCCCAGCATTGCCGAGCAGGTTCAGCTCAAGAAGCTCCAGGCGGACGTGCTCTATCGGAACGTCTTCCAGGGCGTGGACCTGCGCTATGAGCTCTTTGGCTACAATGTCAAGGAGACCATCGTTGTCAATAAGCCCCGGGACAGCTACAGCTTCTCCTTCTACATGAACCTGACGGACCTGAAGCCGGAACTGATGCAGAACGGCTCTGTGGAGCTGCGGAACGAGAAGGGCGAGCTCATCTACCTGATTCCCGCCCCCTACATGGTTGACGCTAAGGGCGCGGAGTCCACCGACGCCAGCTACACCCTGGAGCAGACTGCCTCCGGCGCCTGGAAGCTGACCGTGGCTGCCAGCGAGAAATGGATCAACGACGAGGAAAGAGCCTTCCCCGTGGAAATTGACCCGACGGTGTACCTCGAGTCCGAAAACTATCATATCATCACCAGCTATGTTGACAGCAACAAGCCTAATTCGGCAGCGTTTTACAACTCCGGATATCTCCGCAGCGGTTATTACACGGGTGATTCCAACTGCAAGGGTCACACCGTTGGCTTGATCTATTTCAAAAACCTTCCCAAGATCCCGGAACACTGTGTCGTTACGGATGCCCGGTTCTCCCTTTATCAGATTCAGGAGTATCGCGGCAGTTCTTTTATCCAAAGGCTGTACGCCACGACAATCTCTGCTCCCAATAATCCCGAGAACTATATGCAAACCATGACATGGAACAAGTATGTATCGGATGTTTCCGGGAAATACGCGAAACTCGGCGGCGCAAATAATGGTGATACGAGCTCTGTTCTGGACTATCATGTGGAAAATAAACACCTCTGGAAGGAGTCCACCTATGTCATCACAAGCGCCGCCCAGAGATGGTATGACCCCAATGACGATTCAATCTCCAGGCTGCTTGTCCTGGATGACGGCCATTCCAGCACGGAACAGAATCGAGCCACCTACGGTGGCTGCGGCAGCAGCGGTTATACCCCCATTATTTACGTAACTTACCGCAACACGGTAGGCATCGAGGGCATCTACGGCTATCACACCCAGAGTATCGGGCGGGCCGGAACCGGATACGTCAACAACTTCACCCTGCAGCCCAGTCTGTCTGTGCCTGTCCTGTCAGCCCCCAGCGGAACGCTGCCCTTCGGCATCAGCCTTTATTACAACGGAGCATTGAGCTACTCTCACTTTTCATTGGAAAATCCAAGCAATCCGTGGAGCGATAACAACAATA
>JAEEKA010000064.1 GCA_016282135.1 Oscillospiraceae bacterium | reverse complement strand
GGTCGTGTCGCCGTTGAACACCGTATTGGTGGAAACGCTGCTCCCGCCCTCCGGCTCCGTAAACCAGCCCACAAAGGAGTAACCCGACCGGGTGGGCGTGGGCAGGCTGGGCAGCTTGCCGCTCGCTGCCGTCACCATGCTTTCAGGGGAAACGTAGCCGCCGTGGGGATCAAAGGTGATCGTGTAAGGCTTACTGTTGTAGATGACCGTGGCGTTTTGCAGGCACTCGTTGCCCTCCGCGATGCTGATCTGGGCCCACTGCTGGGGCGTGCCCGCGTAAAACACCGCGCTGAGAGACGTACATTTATAGAACGCGTCCTGCTCAACGCGCTCGACCGAAGCGGGCAGCATAATGGATTGCAGCTTTTCGCAGCCGGAAAACGTGTAAGCCGAAATGTTCGGAACGGAGCCCACCAACGTCACTTCTTTCAGATTGGCACAATTCTCGAAAACCCATTTGCCCAGTTCCAATCCGCCTGATACCGACGCCATATAGACCGACTCAAGTTTATTGCAATGACGAAACGCCGCATTCTCAACTTTTCTTATCGCGGGCAGGCAAACCCTCGTTACACCGGACTGCTTAAAAGCGGTGCTGAAAATGGACTTGATCCCGGATCCCCAGTCAACTTCCAGGGGCGTCTCGTCAACGTGTTCCCGGTAAAACGCGTTCGTTCCGATTTCCTGCACGCTGTCGGCAAAAATAATCTTTTTCAGCTTCGTGCTTTTGTTTTGGAAATAAGACATCATATTGTTGCCCGCGTTCAGAACGCCGTCTGTCAGTTCGACCTCCTCGATTTGAGGGATATAGGAGGCCCAGGGCGCGGTGCTAAGCAAGTTGTAAATCAGGGCCCCATAAGTGTCCATGCGCCCGCTGTCGCCGTTTGTCGGAACAACCGTAAGCTTTACGCCGCTTGTTCCGTCAGATAACGGCATGTCGTCCTGAATAATGCATGTGCATTGCAGGGACGTTTCCTCCAAATAAGTGGCGCTGACCGGGAGGCTGACGGTAGGAAGCAGAGAGACTGCCAGCACCAGGGCAAGGATCAGCGCTGCAAGGCGTTTCGTTGTCTTCATGTCATATTCTCCATTTCTGATTGATTCTAAAAGCAGCCAAAAAATGATAGCATATTTTACCAAAAGGAAGCCAAAAAAGCAAGCTTCGACGCAAAAAACTGTGCGTCGAAGCTCAAATTTTTCAGCAGTGCCAAGGGCCGCTCCCGGCGGGCAGCGGCGCGAAGCGATAGTCCGCGCTGTTATCCCGCTTTGCTCACCAGGGGGCGGAGGACCTGGTAGTCCTCAAAGCGGCGGTCCTTGGAGCCGGTCAGGAAGATCAGCTGGTTTTCCAGGTCGTCCAGCAGGGCGTAGCCCTTCACTGTGGCGCTGACGCCGGAGCCGGTGACGCCGGAGACGTAGACGTGGGAAGACCCGGTCAGGGCAAAGTCGGCGGCGGGATTGCCGAAGGAAATGGTGATATTGCTGCTGGCAAAAAAGTTCAGCATCTCCTCCGCCACCCCGGCAATCAGCTCTGCGCGGCTCTTCTCGGAGTTGTAGACGATCTGGGTTGCGCTGGGGAAGCGGAAATCATCCAGCACGATCTCCTTGAAGCCCTTCTCCGCCAGCTCCCGGGCAATCTGTTTGAGATAGGCCACCACGGTGGGGTTATCGGGATCCAGCCAATAGAAGCCGTTGCCCACCCAGAGGGAGCCTCCGCTCTTCCGCAGTGCGCAGTTGATATGCTCCTCCGCAAAGTGGGTGTCCTGGAAGGTGCGGATCCGGGCCACCATGGTGAAGCCGTGGCTGCGCAGGTAAGAAATCACCGCGTCCACGGTTTCAATGTCAATGGCCGCCTGCCGGGCGCCGTCAATAGCCGTGGTATAATAGAAGGATCCGTTGCCGCCCTTCAGGTCGATCAGCACCGTGCAGGGCGAGCTCAGCTCCTGGACGGCTTCCAGAACCGTTTCCGGGTCCTGGAGCATTTCCAGGTCGATATAGTACCCGCTGACACGCTCGGTCTCTCTGCCATTGGGGTCCGGGTCGGCAAACTCGATGGTGACGTCCGTGGGCAGCGAGGTCTTTTCCGTGCTGCCCGCGGGGACGGTGACGTCCCGGGAGGTGTTCCGGTCAAAGTCCAGGTGGGCGCCCTCCGGGGTATAGACGATAAAGCGCTCCAGATAGACCGCAAAGAGGATCATACCCAGAAGCAGAATCGCCGCCACAGCCAGGAAGATCTTCATGCCCTTTCGCATCCGGGTCTTGGTCCGGTAGGATATGGAGCGCAAGGTCACTCCCCCTTTTCCGCGGTAAAGCAGCACCAGTCGTTCATGGTCTGCAAAGACGCGATCCGCAGTCCCGCCGCCTCAATGGCAGCCCGGACCTCCTCATAGCGGCTCTCCAGGACGCCGGAGCAGATTACCTTGGTCTTTTCCGTCATAAACCGGGGCAGCACCGCCGCCATGGGAATAATCACGTCCGCAAAGATGTTCATGCAAACCACGTCGTAGGTCCGGGCAAAGAGCTCTGCCAGGGCCCCCTGGCCGGTGATGACGTTGCCGGTGACCGCCGTAAAACGGTCCGCTCCAAGGCCGTTGATGGCCGCGTTCTCCCGGGCGATGTCCTCCGCCTTGGGGTCCACGTCCACACCGGTGGCGTGGGCCGCTCCCAAGCGCAGGGCCGTGATGGAGAGGATGCCGCTGCCGCTGCCCAGGTCCAGGACCTCTTCCCCGCCCCGGATCAGCTCCTCAAGGCGAAGCATGCACATCTGGGTAGAGGCATGGGCCCCGGTGCCGAAGATCATGCCGGGATCCAGAAAGACCGGGATGCGGTTCTCGGCGGGATCAGGCTCCATCCACTTGGGCACCACCAGCAACCGCTGCCCGATGGGGATGGGCTGGTAGTACTGCTTCCAGTTGTTTTCCCAGTCCTCATCCCGGACGTTGGCCAGGCTCAGGTTCAAAGTCCCCAGGCCGGCGTCGGGGTAGGCGGCCAGCAGACCGGTCAACAGCTCCCGCAGCCGGGCGATCTCCTCCGGCGCATCGGGGCCGTCGGCCAAATAGAGTCGAATCCGGGAAACCCCGTCCAGACTCTTTTCCAGGTCCTCGTCCACGATGTCCCAGTAATCCCGGTTTGTCTCCAAAAACGTGTGAAATTCCGCTTCATCGTCTATAATGAAGCTGTCAAATCCATTCAATGTCAGCGCGGCCTCCAGCAGGCCGATGCCCCGGGAGGCAGAGTCAACGGTGAGTTCCAACCATTCCATATAAAAATCCTCATTTCAGGAAAATAGTTTTTGGGAAAGAGCCCCTATAGTTTACAGGATTTTGCGCCGCTTGACAAGAGGATTTCGAAAAATCTGCGAAAAATTTGTGTTTTTTTCATGTATTTTTACTTGGAATTTCGAAAAAAGTGTGCTATAATAACATGGTGGGTTTTTTGCTATGCGGGACGAAAGGAGTGCGTCATGTACAGCGTCAACGAGAGGATACATTACGGCGGCAGCGGTGTTTGCGTGATTCAGGAAATCGCCACCATGCGTTTTGGCCGCACCCGGGAACGGTATTATGTCCTCAAACCCGTCTATCAAAACGCCTCCGTGATCTACGTTCCCGTGGATAACGCGCAGCTGGTGGCCAAAATGCGTCCGGTCCTCTCACGCGACGAGGTAGAGGCCCTGATCAAAAGCGTGCCGGAAATCCCCACCGTCTGGGAGGAAGACCCCCAGGCCAGGAAAGCCGCCTTTGACAGTCTGCTGCGGAGCAACGAGTGCAGAAGTCTGATCGTCCTGATCAAGACCCTCAACGCCCACAAGGAACGCCGCCAGGCCGACGGCAAAAGCCTCCACGTCTCCGACGAGACCTTCCTCCGGGAAGCCCAGCGCCTGCTCTACGACGAGTTCGCCGGCGCCCTGGATATCCAGCCCGCCCAGGTCCACGCATATATCATGGACCGGATCGGCCAGACCGCCTGACCGCCTCGGGGAAAGAAGCGGCCCGGGCAGGCCGTTGGGTCCGAGCAAATTGAGAAATCACCAGCCGGGGCAAATTTGCACTTGCAATTCTGCCCCGGCTGTATTATAATACCTCTGCAATCTGCCGGTATGATGGAATTGGTAGACGTAGCGGACTCAAAATCCGCCGCTGGCGACAGCGTGCCGGTTCGACTCCGGCTACCGGCACCACGTCGGAGATCCCTCCGCACGGCTCAGAAAACCCGATCGCTTGATGCGGTCGGGTTTTCTTCGGCTGTGCCCTTCTGCTCCTCCTTTTCCCGCTGCGCGGCATCTTTTTGGCGCACCTCTTCCCAAAACGCACCGAGCACGCCCTCTTGCCTGTATGGCAAGAGGGCGTTTTTGCCGCGCGGGAATTCAGAAGCGTCATCCCCGGATAAAATGATAGATAAGAGAGGCAATCCAGGCGGGAGGCTCCCGGTCGTCCTTGTTGATCCATCGGTGGACCATCTCGTAGGCGCCGTGAAGGATGAAGCAGTAGTAATACTCGTATTCATCCTCGGTCATATCCGCCTTCAGCTCCTCGCTCAGGCGGCGGATCTGCTCCAGGGAAAACAGCTTTTCCGGAAACTGCGGATCCACGTTGGAGTTCAGAAGCAGGCGGATAAACTCAATGTCCTTTTCCAGGTATTCCATAACCTGCTGAATGACACTCGCACTGGAATTCTCCTGAGAGGTCAGGGTCGTTTCTACGCTGCCGAGAAGATCCTGCTCCATCTCGGAAAGCAGATCAAACTGGCTGCCGTAGTACTTATAGAAGGTAGAGCGGTTGATTCCGGCCCGCTGGCACAGCTCCCGAATGGAGATCTCATAGATGCTATGGCTTTGCAGCATTTCCGTCAGGCCGTTTTTCAGCAGCTTTTTCGTGAGAGCGATTCTCTGATTCATAAGCCCTACTCCTGAACTTTTTATTACGAAAACAACATTTCTTCCTGCTGTGTCGGCTTCACAGCCAAATGGAAATTAACTGTTGGTTGTGAAAACAACACATGTTTATTATACTATTTTCAGAGCAGCCTGTCAATAATCCGAAAAGACACGCAGCAAGGAGGAATGGAGTTATGCTGAAAAAAACATCTTCCTTTATTGTAAATCATAGAATCGCGGTCCTGGTCCTGATGCTGGTTCTCACTGTCGCGGGAGCCGTCGGGTCCCGCTTTGTCACTATCAACGAGGATCTGACAAAGTACCTGCCGGACGATTCCAGGATGAAGATCGGAATGGACCTCATGGACGAAGCGTTCCCGGATCTTGAAACGTCAAATACCATTCGGGTGATGGTGGACGACCTGACAGGCCCGGAGAAGGCGGAGGTCCTGGAGAAAATGGCCTCGATTCCCGGGGTGGAAAGCGTGGATCACGACCCGCTCAGCGAGGAATACAATCGGGACAATCACACCCTGTATGTAATCCACATGTCCTGCGGCTACGACAGCCCGGAGGCGCAGACAATTGCGGCAGAGTTGGAAGCCCGCTTTTCGGGCCGTTCTATTGTATGGCAAGACGACGACCCCAGTGCGCCGATTATCCCGCTGCGGGTCTACGCAGTCGTTGCGGTTCTCCTGCTGGCGGTTCTGTTTACCATGTGCGGATCCTGGGTGGAGCCCTTTCTGTTTCTTGCGAGTATCGGCTGCGCGGTGCTGATCAATACCGGAACCAACCTGCTTCTGGGCAGTGTATCCAGCGTCACAAACTCCATGGCCGCAATCCTGCAAATGGGTCTTTCCATGGACTACTCCGTCATTCTGATGAACCGTTACCGGCAGGAGCGGCAGGCGGAGCCGGACAAATTCCGGGCCATGAAAAAAGCTTGGTCCAACGCCTTTTCCTCGGTGGCTTCCAGCTCCCTCACCACGGTGGCTGGATTGCTGATGCTGGTGTTCATGAGCTTCAAGATCGGCGCTGACGTAGGCCTCGTGCTGGCCAAGGGCGTGTTTATCAGCATGGTCTGCGTGCTGACCATCCTGCCGGCATTGATTCTGCTGTGTGATCGGCTGCTGACCAAGACGGCAAAAAAGGCCCTGCATGTCCCTATGGATTGGGCGGCGCGGTTCAGCCACAAAATGCGCTATGGGCTGTCCGTTCTTTTCCTCGTGCTTTTTGTGGGTTTCTATTTTTTGCAGACTCAGACCGGAATCGCCTATACCCTGGTGAAGGACGACGCCGTAGCCGATGTGTTTCCCAAGCGCAACACGGTCGTCCTGGTCTATGAAAACCAAGATGAACCATGCCTGACAGAACTGAGCAGCAGGCTGGAGCAGGACAAAAACGTCAGCTCTGTGATGGGCTACGGCACAACGCTGGGCAAGCCCTGCACCGCCGAAGAGCTGGCTGCTATGCTTGGGGAAATGGGCGGAGGCGTCGAAGTGAGTCCGGACCTCATCAATCTGCTCATCTATCAAAGCCACGCCGGGAACGCTGCCGGGACGATGACCGCAGGTGAATTTCTCTCCTTCCTTTCCGAGCGCATGGAACACGACGAGAGCTTTTCCGCCTTCCTGGACGACGAAATGCGCAGTCAGGCCGGTCTGCTGGGCCGGTTTGCAAACCCGGAAGCCCTGCAAAAGCAATTGACCGCGGAGGAGCTGGCGGGGGTATTGGCCGGAATTGCGCCCGAGGGGATGGACGAATCCGCAGTAAAAACCGTCTTTATGCTGCACGGCGCCCAGGGCGGCGGTGACACCATGTCCCTGTCGGAATTTGTCGATTTCATTCTCTCCGATCCCCTGATGAGCGGCTTCCTGGGCAGCGCTCCGCCCGAGCAAACGCAGATACTGTCCGGCATAAAGGCGCTCATGGACGCGGTGATCGGCAATCAGCCGTACTCTGGTGAAGAAATGCTGAAGATTATCGGCGGATTGACGGATCGTCTTGACAAAACGTCGATAGAAATGTTATATTTATACAAGGAGTGCATGGATCATTCACAGCCTCCCCAAACTGCTTCGCCGGAGGAGCTGTTCCGCCTTTTGACCGGAAACGTTCTGACCGATCCGCGTTTTTCCGCTCTGATCGACGCCGATCTGCGGGCAAAGCTGTCGGAAGGGCAGGCCGCGCTGGCAAGCGGAAAGGCCCAACTCGTTTCCGACCGGTACGCCAGGATGATCGTCACAACCACCTATCCGGAGGAAAGCGATGAGACCACCGCTTTTTTGGCGGACATCGACAAGTATCTTTCCGACAATTCGGGAGGAGAGGTCTACCTCATCGGCAACTCCGTCATGGCCTATGAGATGCAGAAAAGCTTCGACCGGGAGCTGCTGTCCATTACGCTGCTGACCGCGCTGGCGATTTTTCTGATTGTGGCCCTCACCTTCCGGTCTCTGGCTGTGCCGGTCATTCTGGTGCTGATGGTGCAGTGCGGCGTTTATATCACCGTTACCGTAACGGGAATTATGAGCGGCAGTATGTACTACCTGGCTCTGTTGATTGTAGAGTGCATTCTGATGGGCGCCACCATCGACTACGGCATTCTCTATACAAACTACTACCGCGAGCATCGCAAAACGGCGGGCGTTCTGGAATCTCTGAAACGGGCCTATGCCGGCTCGATGCACACCATCCTGACCTCCGGCTGCGTTCTGGTCCTGATTACGGCAGCCGTGGGCAGGCTCTTTGAGGACGCAACGGTCACCGCCATTGTACGGACGATTTCCATCGGGTCCTTCAGCGTCATACTGCTGATTTTATTCGTCCTGCCCGGCGTTTTGGCCGCGTGCGACAGACTGGTAACAAAAAAGAATGACAGGAGCGGCGACGCATCCTGATTTGCGGATGAATCCCGGCAGAAAGGAGGCGCGGAAAACATGGACGGCAATTATTTCCTCTTTTACGCGGAGGCAAATATCTTCTGCATTCTGATTTTCGGAATTCTGCTGCTGAATGACCATTTCAGCGTGAACAAGCAGGAAAAGCAGATCGTGTTTGACCGCGCTCTGGTTGCCCATGTCCTGTATTTTGTCACAGATATTTTCTGGGCAGGCACCCTCGCCGGCGCCCTGCCCCGAACCCGCTTCGCAGTGGCGATCCTGAACTTCGGAAATTATTTTCTCCTGTCTGCCATTGCCTTTGAATGGGCTTTTTTTGCCGGTGTGTCGGAGCGTATGCCTTTCCTCGGCACCAAGCGCGGACGGACGCTGTTCCGGCTGCCCTATATCATAATGACCACGCTTATCCTTGTTGCCTACTTTGTCGCGCCCAGGTTCTGGATCAACGAAAAGTGCGAGCTGAACGTTTCGTATTATCCCTTGATGCTGGCCGCTCCGCTGTTCTATGTGATTTTCTCCTGCGTTTTCTCTCTGAAAAACGCAAACAAAACAGAAGACCCGGCGGAACGCAAGCTCTTCCGAACCATCGGCTTGTATCCGCTGACGGTGGTATTTTTCGGCGTTTTTCAGCTTGCGTTTCTCAACGCGCCGTTGTTCTGCTTCGGCTGCACCACCATGATGCTGTTCTTCTACATTCATTCCATGAACGACCAGATTTCCCTGGACCCGCTGACCAAGATCAACAACCGGGGCCAACTGCTTCGTTACGCCCTGCAGGAGAAATCTCATCGCCGAGAGGACACGAAAACCTTTGTTGTTATGGCGGACGCAAACAACTTCAAGAGCATCAACGACAACTACGGCCATGCCGAGGGCGACCGGGCGCTGGTCATGATCGCCAACGCCATGAAAAGCTGCTCCAAGGCCATGCGTTACTCCTCCTGCCTGAGCCGGTACGGCGGCGATGAGTTTGCCATCATCGTCCACGCCGATCAGCCCGCGGAAGTGGAGCAGCTTGTCCGGGACATCCGCCGCAATCTGTTGGATTCCAGCGCCTCCGCCCAGACGCCCTACTCCCTCACCGTTTCCGTGGGATTCGATGAATGGGACGTGGAGCAGGAGTCCTTCCACGACTGCCTGAAGCGGGCCGACGCAAAGCTCTATGAAGACAAGAAGCGCAAAAAAGAGCGGGTGCAGGTAGTTTCCTGAGCCCGCAGCCGATCAAAAGAGGGCCCTGATCTTGAGTCGATCAGGGCCCTCTTGTTCTGTTCTATTCCTCCGGAATCCGTGCGAACCGGGGCTGGATCCTTCCGTCCCGCTCCACCGTCTCGTTCCACATTTCCGCGGGCCGGACCCAGAGGCTGCCGTCGTCATAGCACTTCCGGTAGACCACCAGGGGCTCCTCCGTCTCCGAGTGGCGGGCGACGCCGATGACCTCGTATTCCCTGCCCTTGAAATGTCGATACCGGCCGGGCTGGATGGCGCGCGCCGTTGTCTCATAGGCGGCCTGGGCCCATTGAGCCCGCTCGATGGCGTAGTAGGTCAGGTCCCGCTCTACGCCCAGATAGCTTAATTCCTTTTCGTTGAAGTGGTGATAGGTCATGCCGCACTTCTCCATGACCCGCCGGGAGGCGTCGTTTCCGGTAAAGAAGGAGGCATACACCCGCTGCAGGCCCCGTTCGGCAAAGCAATACGTCAAAAAACGCCGGGTCGCCTCGGTGACGTAGCCCTTGTTCCAATGGGCGGAGCCGATCCCGTAGCCGATCTCGCAGGCCCCGTCCTTCTCGTCAAAGTACAGGATAATGCCGATCAGCCGCCCGGTCTGCTTCAGGCGAATGGCAAAGAGGCTGTCCTTGGCAAGATAACCGGAGAAATCAAAATCTTCCAGCCGCTCGCAGTAATTGCAGATAAAGGTTTCCAGCACCCGCTTGTCGTGGGAGATATTCTCAAAGTAATCCGCCTTGTCGCTCTCCCGCAGCCGGTCGATGATCAAACGTTCGGTTTCCATATGTGTGCCTCTCAGTTTTGCTGCCGCAGAGCTGCCTTCAGCAGGCCCAGGAACAGGGGATGGGGGCGGTTGGGCCGGGATTTAAACTCCGGGTGATACTGGACGCCCACGTAGAAGGGGTGGTCCGTCAGCTCCACGGCCTCGATCAGCAGATCGTCCGGGGAACGGCCGCAGAGGGTCATGCCGGCGGCCTCCAGCTTGGTGCGATACTCGTTGTTCAGCTCATAGCGGTGGCGGTGACGCTCCGTGATCCGGTCTGCCCCGTAACAGGCCCGGAGGGTGGTTTCCGGCGTGATGACGCAGGGATAGGCCCCCAGACGGAGGGTGCCGCCCTTGTCCACCTCGTCGCTCTGGCCGGGCATAAAGTCGATGACCTTGTGGGGGCAGTCCGGGTCAAACTCGCCGGAATTGGCGTCGGGGAGACCCGCCGCGTTCCGGGCAAACTCAATAACGGCAATCTGCATGCCCAGACACAGACCCAGATAGGGAATCCGGTGCGTCCGGGCGTAGTTGGCAGCGAAGATTTTTCCCTCGATACCCCGGTTGCCGAAGCCGCCCGGCACCAGGATGCCGTCCAGATCTGCCAGCTTCTCCTCCGTCACGGTTTCGGAATCAATCCATTCAATCGTAACATGGACGCCGCAGGCGTAGCCCGCGTGGCGCAGGGCCTCGGCCACGGAGAGATAGGCGTCGTGGAGCTGGACGTATTTGCCCACCAGGCCGATCTTTACGTCGCCCCGCAGATTCTTGATCCGCTCCACCAGAGCAGTCCATTCGCTGAGCTCCGGGTCGGGGACCTTGATTCCCAACTCCCGGCAGACTACGCCGGAGAACTTGGCCCGCTCCAGCATCAAAGGTGCTTCATAGAGGACGTCCAGAGTCCGGTTCTCAATCACGCAGTCGGGCTTGACGTTGCAGAAGAGGCTGATCTTGCGGAAAATGCTCTCCTCCAGGGGTTCGTCACAGCGCAGGACGATGATGTCCGGCCGGATGCCCATGCCCTGGAGCTCCTTGACGGAGTGCTGGGTGGGCTTGGACTTGTGCTCGTCGGAGCCGTGGAGATAGGGCACCAGAGTCACGTGGATAAACAGGCTGTTTTCCCGGCCCACCTCCAGGGCAATCTGGCGGACCGCCTCCAGGAAGGGCTGGGATTCGATGTCGCCGATGGTGCCGCCGATCTCGGTGATAACCACGTCAGCGTCTGTCTGGCGGCCCACCCGGTAAATGAACTCCTTGATCTCGTTGGTGATGTGGGGGATGATCTGCACCGTAGCCCCCAGATATTCTCCCCGGCGCTCCTTGTTCAGCACGTTCCAGAAGACCTTGCCGGAGGTCAGGTTGGACCAGCGGTTCAGATCCTCGTCGATGAAACGCTCATAGTGGCCCAGATCCAGATCGGTCTCGGCGCCGTCCTCAGTGACATAGACCTCCCCGTGCTGATAGGGGCTCATGGTGCCGGGATCCACGTTGATGTAGGGGTCCAGCTTCTGTGCCGCCACCTTCAGCCCCCGGGCCTTCAGCAGGCGGCCCAGAGAGGCCGCGGTAATGCCCTTGCCCAGACCGGAGACCACGCCGCCGGTGACGAAGATATATTTTGTCATGGTTTTCTCTCCTTTTCTCAACTCAACAAAACGCAACGATTCTTGAAACCGAACTTGTCTCTGCGTTCAGACTGTTTTGGCACGCTCCTTGATTGTTTTTACCGACGAAACGAGCATTCTTCGAATTTCAACGCATTGAATTTGAAAGCGTTGAAATTCCTCTTTTGATATGCTGTTTGTTTCAAACAACAGCATAAGCCAGTATTCGCTTTCATTGCACTCCTTCAAAGCAATTTCGAATTTGGAAATAAAGTCTCTCGCACCTTGGGCGTATTGCGCTTCATATATGTTCGCGCCTACGGAAGTACCGCAGCGAAGAAGCTGATTAATCAGCACCGATTCGACGCGGTTTTCTTTCAGTCTTCGACACAGGAAGACGGTGTTCTTGGCGAATTCCTTGGACTTTGTTCGTAATATGCTGTCGTTCATGAGCGGTCAACCTTCTCGTTAAGAGTTGTACGTTATAATCTCACCACTGATCACTCGCCGCTGGCGATCCGAACTGTCGCGTAAGGCGCGGCCTATGCGTCTTCTCCCATAATCCACTTATCATGGCGATCTGTGTAGATAAGCTTCAAATAGTACGTATTCGGCCTGGATATTGCGTAATCATTGCTTGCATCCATCGGATTGTATTCGCTGACACCGATTGCGGAATACAGCCCCCCGTATTCTTCCGGATAGGCGCTCAAAACGTCCGCGTTGCGCAGAATGTCACGGGCGCTGATGGGCGTTTCCCCGTAAAACTGGTATCCATAGATAAAATCAACGACGCCATAGCGGCCTTCGTAATACGCTTCGCCGACCACATGACCGTGATAGGCTTTGTTCAGATTGACCAAATGGAGGATCCTGCAGGGAATGCCCAGACATTGGAGCAAGACCGTTCCGACTCTTGCCATGTCTGCACACCAATCCGTTCCGCGTTGGAGGATTTGCTGTTCGGTGCCGCCAAAAGACATATCCTTGAAATCAACGTCATATCGCATGGCAATATCACTCGTATAATCCAACACGTTCCGTATGCTCTGCCGATCGTGCGCTGCTTTGAATTGCTGTGCAAAGGCATACAGTTCATGGCCTTCCACGTTTAGGCAAGAAGTCTTCTGATACAGTACTTGGGAAGATTCCTCGTCCAAAAGAATCATGTTCCGTATGAGCATGTGGTCAATCGAAGCGAGATCATGGAGATCATTTTTCAGCATGATTTCATAGGGCTTTCCGAATATACCGTAACCTTGTTTCATGTGCGTTACTCTTTCCGGTAAGAGTTTAGAGTTATGATTTCGCCTGCGGCGAAAGTTATGATTGCGCTCCGCGCAAGTGATGATAGGATCGCCCGAATGCGTCAGCGCTGCCGCAGGCAGCTCATAACTGCGCGAAACGCATCATCACTGATCACTCGCCCTTGGCGATCCTAACTGCCGCGCTCTGCGCGGCTCACTCCCATTCCACTGTGGCAGGCGGTTTGGAGGAAATGTCGTAGACCACCCGGGTAACGCCCGGGACCTCGTTGGTGATGCGGGAGCTGGCCCGCTCCAGAACCTCGTAGGGCAGTCTGGTCCAGGCAGCGGTCATGAAATCGTCGGTGGACACAGCCCGCAGGGCCACGGTATCGCCATAGGCCCGGCCGTCGCCGATGACGCCCACGCTCCGGGCGTCGGTAAGCACGGCAAAATACTGATCCGGCATGGGGTTGGGTTTCGCGGCGGCAATTTCCTCCCGGAAAATGGCGTCCGCCTCCCGCAGGCGGCTCAGTTTGTCCCGGGTGATTTCGCCCAGGATGCGGACCGCCAGACCGGGGCCGGGGAAGGGCTGGCGCCACACCAGCTCATGGGGCAGGCCAAGGGTCTCGCCCAGGCGGCGGACCTCGTCCTTGAACAGATCCCGCAGGGGCTCCACCAGCTCGTCAAAATCGATCACGTCCGGCAGGCCGCCCACGTTGTGGTGGCTCTTGATCACAGCGGAGTCGCCCTTGCCGCTCTCGATCACGTCGGGATAGATGGTACCCTGGGCCAGGGCGTTCACATGGCCCAGCTTCTTGGCCTCGGCCTCAAAGACCCGGATAAAGGCCTCGCCGATGATCTTCCGCTTGCGCTCCGGCTCGGTAACCCCGGCCAGGGCAGTGAGGAAGCGTTCGCTGGCATCCACGCAGATCAGCTTCTCCCCGAACAGGGGGCGGAAGGTGATTTCTACCAGCTTGGCCTCGTCCTTCCGGAGCAGACCGTGATCCACAAACACGCAGGTCAGCCGATCCCCCACCGCCCGATGCAGCAGCAGGGCCGCCACGGAGGAATCCACGCCGCCGGAAAGGGCCAGGAGCACGGTCTTGTCCTGAAGCTTTTCCCGCAGAGACTCAATGGCCCGCTCCGCATAGTTCTCCATGGACCAGTCCCCTGCGCAGCCGCAGATGTCAAAGAGGAAATTGTGCAGGATCGTGCCGCCGTATTCCGAATGGGTGACCTCCGGATGGAACTGCACGCCGTAGAGCTTCCGGCTGTCGTCGCCCATGGCGGCGCAGGGACAGTGATCCGTGGAAGCCAGGGTGGCAAAGCCCTTCGGCGCCTGGCTGATGTAGTCCCGGTGGCTCATCCAACAAATGCTCTTTCGGGGCACGCCCCGGAACAGCGCATGATCTTCCACCGTCAGCTCCGTTCTGCCGTACTCCCCTGCCTGAGCCGCGGGGCTGACCGTTCCCTCGGCCATCCAGGCCAGGAGCTGATCGCCGTAGCAGATGCCCAAAACGGGGATCCCCAGATCCAGAACCGCGGGATCATAGTGGGGGGACGCGGGGTCATAGACGCTGTTAGGGCCGCCGGTGAAGATAACGCCCTTGTAGCCGGCCGCCCGGATCTCCTCCGGGGTAATCTTCCAGCAGGGCTTGATTTCCGCGTAAACCCGCTGGTCCCGGACCCGCCGGGCGATGAGCTGGTTGTACTGTCCGCCAAAATCCAATACCAGGATCTTTTCCATGCCGTTCTCCTCTCTGCAATCGTGATCGTTTTATCGGATGATAATACTGTCCCGCTCCGCGCCGACGGAAACATAGCGGATCGGACAGCCAATGCGCTGCTCCAAATACTCCACGTAGCGGCGGGCCGCCTCCGGCAGGGATTCCCAGGTCCGGCAGCCGGAAATGTCAGTCTGCCAGCCCTCAAGATACTCCAAAACAGGCTTTGCCTCCGCCTGCTCGGTGGGGAAGGGGAATTCCTCGGTCTCCCCCTCCGGCGTCGCGTAGCGGACGCAGACGGGGATTTTCTTCATATAGCTCAAAATATCCAGCTTGGTCAGAGCCAGCTCCGTGGCGCCCTGGACCTGCGTGCCGTAGCGGGTAGCCACCAGATCCACCGGTCCCACCCGGCGGGGGCGCCCGGTCTTGGCGCCGTACTCGCCGCCGGCCTTGCGCAGCTCCTCTGCCTCTTCCCCGAACCACTCACAGGGGAAGGGGCCCTCGCCCACGCAGGTGGAGTAGGCCTTGACCACGCCCACAACCCGGTCAATCCTTGCCGAGGGCAGCCCGGAGCCGATGGGCGCGTAGGCCGCAATGGCGTTGGAGGAGGTGGTGTAGGGGTAGATGCCGTAGTCCAGATCCCGCAGCGCGCCCAACTGGGCCTCGAACAGAATCCGTTTCCCCTCGGCCTGGGCCCTGCGCAGCCAGTTGCCGGTGTCGCAGAGGAAGGGCAGGATGCGGTTGGCGTAGTCCTCCAACCAGCGGTCCAGGGACTCCATGGTCAGAGGCTCCGCGCCGTAAACGCCGGTCAAGGTCAGATTTTTCCATTCCAGCAGCTCCGCCAGATGGGCCCGGAGCTGCTCCGGACGCCGCAGCTCTCCGGCCAGGACGGTTTTCTTTTGATATTTGTCAGAATAGAAGGGGGCGATGCCCTGTTTGGTGGAGCCGTATTTCCGGTCCTTCAGACGGGCCTCCTCCAGGGCGTCCAGCTCCCGGTGCCAGGGCAGCAGCAGAGAGGCCCGGTCGCTGATTTTCAGATTCTCCGGCGTAATGCGCACGCCCTGAGAGATCACGGTTTCCATTTCCTGCCAGAGGTTTTCCGGGTCCAGGGCCACGCCGTTGCCCAGAATGTTTACAATGCCCGGGTGAAAAATGCCGGAGGGCAACAGATGCAGGGCGAATTTTCCGTATTCGTTTACCACCGTATGGCCGGCGTTGCCGCCGCCCTGATAGCGCACCACCACGTCGTAGTCCGCCGTCAGCAGGTCCACCATCCGGCCCTTGCCTTCGTCGCCCCAGTTGATTCCGACGATCGCACAGTTCATGTTCACATTACTCCTCTCAAACGTCAAACAGCCGCTCCCCTTCTCTCCGTTTCCGCCTTGGGAAACCCATAAAAAGGGGGCAATGGGGGCACTGAGACTGTGGTCTCAAAGACTCCATTGCCTTTTACCGAAACATTATACGAGAGAAAGAAATCTTTGTCAACCCCCTTTTCAACCGGGTTGATTTGTAGTATAATAGGGTGGTTATTTTGTGAAGACTACGGAAGGGGGGACGGCATTTGGTTTTTCTCCAGAACAGCCGCAGCGTCCTGCTGGCGTCCGATTCCGACCAGTTCAATCAGATGATTCTCAGTCTGCTCTCGGCCTCCGGCTGTGCGCCGATCCGGGTCGTGTCTTCCGTTGGCGCGGCAAAACGGGCCGCCCTGGAACAGGTTTTTGACCTGGTCATCGTCAACACCCCGCTGCCCGACGACTTTGGAACCGCCTTCTCCGTCGCCCAGAGCGGCAACGGGCAGACCGTGGTTTTGATGCTGGTTCGGGCTGCCCTCCACGAGGAGATCCACAGCCAGGTGATGGATCGGGGCGTCTTCACCCTGCCCAAGCCCACCACCAAGCAGGCCCTGTCCATGGCTTTGCAGTGGATGAACACCACCCGGGAGCGTCTGCGCCGGGTGGAGGCGGGGACAAAGACCGCGGAGCAGGAGCTGCAGGAGCTCCGGCTTCTGAACCGGGCCAAATGGCTGCTGATCGAGCAGCGGGGCATGAGCGAGTCGGAAGCCCACCACTTTCTGGAAAAACAGGCCATGGATCGGTGCATCAGCAAACGGAGAATCGCTGAGGAACTGCTCGGCGGTTCAGATACCCGTTCCCCGAAAGAGGATTCTTCTCCCGCCTGACGCCACATAGTGCGGGCACCGACATAGGAACGATATTCGCCTGCTTTGGCGGGCACCAACAAAAGAAGTTAAATCGACGGTACGCTGACGCGAGCCGTCGATTTTTTGGCCTTCTAAATTATTGCCACGCGCCGTTGTAGCCGATGGTAACAGCGGCAGCTTCTGCGCCTTGCTGCATGCAGAACGGAATCGGAGCGCTTTCCAGCCAGGCGGCCAGAAATCCGGCAATGTAGCTGTCGCCGGCGCCGATGGTGTCCACTACCTCACAGGGAACAATCCCCGCCTCGTGGAAGGTGCTTCCGTCAAAGGCTATGCTGCCCCGGGCGCCCCTGGTAGCAACCACAAGCTCCGGCCCCATACCCTGGAGTTGCCGCAGTCTTTCCCGCAGCGCATCGTCTTTGCTGCCTGCGTCCGAAAAGAAAAAGACTGTCGAGCCGGGCAGAGCTCGCTGCGCGGGCTGGGAAAAGGGCCGATCTGCAGCATCGAAGGCCGTAAAAACGCCACGGCGTCGAAGCTCCGGGAGAATGTCCTCCGCATGGCCCCAAAGGATCGATACAGCCAGATCGTGGCTGCAGAAAAAGTCCAGATCTGCAGCGTCCGGACGGAAATCCGCCATGACGCCCTCTTCGTAATTGCCGAACACCCGGTCTCCGGCTACAAGTCCGACGTGACTAACGGCCGTTCTTCCGGGCGCCACCCGAAGGTGGGACAAATCCACACCCTTTTCCGCCAGCGCCTGACGCAGCAGCGCTCCGTATGCGTCGTTGCCCACGGCTCCCGTATAGGAGACCTCCAGGCCCATACGGCGGAGGTACACTGCCACATTTACGGAATTGCCGCCCGGATAGGCTTGCCCTGTCGCATCATAATAATCAATGCAGTTGTCGCCAATACAGGCAATTCTCATTCCGGTCTCCTCCTGTTTTCAATAATCCAGCTTGCGGTAATACCGCCGCAGGCTCATATCATGGCCGGAAAGAGCTTCCAGGTGGGCGTCAATTCGGTTGGTGACGGCGTGCATCACCAGATGGCAGACCGCCCAGCGATAGGCCGAATCAATGCCGGGCAGCAAGTAGTCCTTTGTGTCGATGATCGTATAGTTCTTGCAAACCCGGGGCAGGAAACGGGCCACCCGCTCCCCCAGACTCCGCTGTGCATCTTCTCCCAGGAAGAGGGTTACGGCAGTATCCGCATCAATGATTTCCAGGGTTCCGTGGAAGAGCTCCGCAGCATGAATAGACTTCGTGGGCCGCCAGTGCATTTCCTCCCAGTAACACATGGCATAGGAGTAGGTAGCTCCATAGAGACTGCCGGCTCCCACAAAATAGTGCATAGGATCGTCCTTGTGGGCGGCGGCAAAGGCTGCGCCGAAGTCGTCCGCCGATTGCTCCGCCGCAGCCAGCGCCTCCGGCAGAAAGGCGTCAAAGCTTTCGTACATGGCCCCGTATTCCGGCAATTCTCCCGCCAGATACAGGAAGCGATCTGCTGTCATAAAGAATTTAAGCTGCTCGTTGGCAGGGTAGGTAAGACAATGATCCGCCAGCTTTGCCAGCGGGGCATCCGCCTTGTCTACAAAGCCCAGCACCCTTGCGCCGGCCTGTTTGGCCTTTTCTACTGCTGTAACAACCTCCGTCGTTGTGCCGGTAACGGAGGAAAACACCACAAAGCTGCCGGGGCCGATTCGCCGATCCCCGGTGGTGTTGTACTCTGCAGCATTCACCGCAAAGGTTTCCAGGGCAGTCCGCTCCTTCATGTGGCAAACTGCCTGCATGGCGCTGGCCCAGGTGCCGCCGATTCCCAGCCAGCACAAATTTTTCACGCCCTTGTTCCAAGCGGCGTCCACAATTGTCTCGATGTGTCCGCGCAGAGCCAAAGCTCCCCGGACACTGTCAATCTGCTTCCGTTCGTCAAATTTCAACATATTTTCGTCTCCAACTGTAATGAGATTGCAAGCCAATGGCAGGAAAAAACGTTTTCCCTGCCATGGTTTGCGTTAGTCAGTTCAGTTCCGTCCAGGCGTTTTGCAGCTGCTCGATGATGGGCAGATGCTGGGGGCAGGCCGCCTCGCAGGCGCCGCAGCCCACGCAGCGATCCGCCCCGGCGTCCTCCGCCGTAATCCGCTTCATCCGCCAGTCCTGGGCGGGCTCGATGCCGTAGAGGGATTTGTCATTCCACAGGGAGAAGATTCCCGGAATGCTCACGCCGTTGGGACAGGGCATGCAGTACCGGCAGCCGGTGCAGCCGATCTTGGTGCGGCTGAGATAGGCGGCCCGCACGTCCTCCATCAGCTTTCGCTCGGCCTCGTCCATGATGCCGGGCTCCACAGTGTCGAAGATGCGAAGGTTCTCCGCAATCTGTTCCGGCTCGTTGCAGCCGGAGAGCACCACCGACACCTGGGGATGATCGCAGAGCCAGCGGAAGGCCCATTCCACCGGGGAACGCTTCACCGGGAAGGCGTCGTAGAGGGCCTGGACGTTTTCCGGGGCCTTGGACAGTCTGCCGCCCAGAAGACCCTCCATGATGACCACCGGGATTCCCTTGCTGCCCGCCAGCTCCAAGCCCTTGGTACCCGCCTGGTTGTTGATGTCCATGAAGTTGTATTGAATCTGGACCATGTCCCAGTCCCAGTCGTTCAGCACGTATTCAAAGTCCTCGTAAGAGCCGTGGAAGGAGAAGCACTTAAAGCGAATCTTCCCTTCCCGCTTCATATCGTCGAAGAACTCCGGTGCGCCGATGGACTTGAAATACTCCCATTTTTCCTTGTTGATGCCGTGCATCAGGTAGAAGTCGATGTGGTCAGTTTGGAGCTTTCCCAGCTCCTCAGCCAGCAGGGCCTCCATCTCCGCCCGATTGTGCACAGCCTCCATGGGCATCTTGGTGGCGATGGTCACCCGATCCCGGTAGCCGTCCTGCAGGGCCTTGCCCAGAACGATCTCGGAGGTCTTGTCCAGGTAGATGTACGCGGTGTCGATGTAGGTGACGCCGCCGTCGATGGCCTGGCGAATCAGGGAAATCGCCTTCTGCTCATCGATGATGGTGTCGCCGGAGGCCGGCCCGTTGAAGCGCATACAGCCCAGGCCAAAGGCGGAGGCCTGAATGCCCAGCTTGCCCATAGTACGGTATTTCATGGCGTGATCCTCCTCTTAAATTCGGTAAACGTAGTTCTCTTTCCGTGGCGCGGCGGGACGGCAGGGGCCTTCGGGGTAACCCAGAATGCAGTGGCCGATGCCCTCGTAGTCCCCTTCGATTCCAAGCTCCTTCAGCAGGGCCTTGCCCTCCTCGCTGTCGAATTCCTCCTTGGCCCGGTGGATCCAGCAGCTTCCGATCCCCAGGGCGTAGGCGGCGTTCATCAAATTGCCCATCACCAGGCTGCCGTCGTACAGGTAGGTGGGCACGCTCCGGTCCGCCAGCACAATCACCAGCTCCGGCGCGCCGTAGAAGGGATCCCCGTCCCAGCCCATGATGGCGGCGTTCAACTTGGCAAGCCGGTCCCGCAGGGCCTTGTCGGTGACGGCGATCATAATGGGAGACTGCTTCCCCATTCCGGTGGCGGCAAACTTGCCCGCCTCTAAAATCTGATCCAGCACGCCCTGGGGTATCAGCTCGGGATTGTAGCTGCGGCAGCTGCGCCGCTCCAATAACATATTCATCGCATCCATTGCATTTACCTCCTTACAATATTGTTCTCCGGGAATTGACATTCCTCTTGATTCTGCGTATAATCATTCTAAACCTTAAAGTTCGCTCTAAGTCAAGCATTTTCGGGAGGGTTTTTCATGTATTCGATTCAGGAAGTAAGTCAAAAGACCGGGCTGACCGCCCACACGCTCCGGTTTTACGAAAAGGAAGGGCTTCTGGGCTCCGTGGAGCGGAGCGAAAGCGGCTTCCGCCAGTACACAGACGACGATCTGGAGGTCCTGAGCGGAATCTGCTGCCTGAAAAACACCGGAATGTCCCTGCGGGAGATTGCCCGCTTTCTGGAGCTCTCCCGGGAGGGAGATCAAACGCTCCGCCAGCGGGTGGAGCTGCTGGAGGCCCACCGGAACAAGGTCCTGGCCCAGATGGAGCAGATGCAGACCCACCTGGACAAGGTGACCCGCAAGCTCAACTACTACACCGAAAAGCTCCGGGCCTACGAGGGCCCGGAAAGGGACTGATTCACCGCTTTACTAACCGAAAAGACCTCAGGGCCGGATCCGCGTGTTTATAGCCACGCGAATCCGGCTCCTGTTTATCATTTTCTATCCTTTATTATTCAATCTGCCATCATACGGCCGCGGCTCTTTCTTCTCTGCTTTAATCCATAAGACAAGCGCTGCTGTCAGCCAAATAACCCGGTAAATATTTGTCGATACGCTTCCCGGGAATCCGTCAAATAATGCGTTCCAATCATAAACCGCGCCGATAGCGTCAATAAACGTATGATACAGCGCACAGGCAATCACACTTTTGGTCGATTTGTATATTGCAGCCAAAGCAAAGGCCCAGATAAAGATCGTGATCCCAAAGCCGATGATACTGTCTCCGTAATGGTGTGATGTTGGGTCTATAAACACGGGAAAATGCCAGACAAACCAAATTGCGGCGGTAAGAAGAACCGAAAATGGATACGGTATTCTTTTATCCAATTCCGGCTGCAGGAGCCCCCGCCAGCCTGTTTCCTCCGCAATCCCGACAAAGGGTATCATGATCAGAAACCCTACGGGAAACAGATACCAGGGCGAACCGTTGGGCGTTCCGAACAGGATTGCGTAGACGAAAGCAAGCAAACAAAAGCCGCCTGTAATCAAAATCGTCTTCAATTTGTTCTCCGTGCGGAAAATGATGCGGAACATCTGCCTGATACTGATTTTCTCTATGAATAAGGAAATAATCAGAACCGCTATAAAAGGCGTCGGCGTTGAGAATAGCAGGCCAATTGCTGCGTACAGGAAATAACCTGCCGTCATTTCCCCCGTTTTACTGTGCTCGATGGAATACGGCAGCAGCCACACATCAAGGGTAACATAGCAAAACGCTGACAGAATGAGAATCAGGAGCAGATACCACCACAATCTGCTTAAATGGGTTTTGTTCGGTTTTGATGCGACTACATTCTTCATAATAAGCTCTCCAAGTGTCGATTAATTTGTTTTGTCCTTTATTGAAATCATCCTTGTGGCATTGCAGAAACAAAATACCCGTGTTCTCACTATTTCAGCTTTACTTACCCTCTGCGATTTGAAAGGCGCACCTTGCGCAAATACATATACGCCCCAAAAGAAACCAGGCTGTCAAAGGCCGTGCCCACACCGAACAGAATCGCGATTCCGGTGAGCGTGGGCGCCCAGAGACCGGCGCGCCAGAGAAGAAATGCCGCTCCATAATAAACCGTGTTGGTAACCACCGACTCGAAGAGCATATAGTTTGTCTTTCCGAGGCCGTAAAAGGTGGCGTCAAAGATATTTTGGACCGCGTAAAGCACATAGAAGCCCAACAGGAGCAGCACCAGGTTAAAGAGCTTGTCCACGTCTGAAAACCCCAGGACGTGGGCCATGAAGGGCTTCCAGAAGGGAATGCTTGCGCACCAAAGAAGGCAGATCCAAGCCGTAATGCAGAAATAGCCCGGCGTGTTCCTCCGCACGTTTTCCTGGTCTTCTGCAGTCTCTTCCTTGATTAACTCGCCGAGTTGGAGCACCGGAAGCAGCAGCCATCCCCAGATATAATTATTGGCGACCCAGTAGGTTCCCTGTTCGCCTACCACGTTCACCATGCGAGAGATCATCACCATGTAGGTAATGTTGCGCACCAGAGATTCCAGACCTGAAATCCCGCCGATCCGGGCAAACTCCCGCATCCAGCCGAAGTCCAGTCTTTGTTTGGAAAAGGTTTTCACTCCCTCCCGATTCAGCAGCAAAAGGGAAACCGCCAGCAGCAGGGCGTTGACGAGGATATTGGAGTACCCGATCCCGTTGACGCCGAGACCCAGTGAGACCGGCAGCGAGGATACGAAGAAAGTGTCAATAATCAGGGAGAGCACCAGCCGTGCTGCGGTAAGAATGTACAGATACCTGCTTTTGTTCACGGAAACCAGCGCCACCAGGGTGAACTGCGCCAGAATTGAGAAAACGTTGGCAACGCTCTCGATCCGTATGTAGGATGCGGAAGCGGCAAGAATGCTTTCGTCGGCAGCCATTATCCGCAGCAGCGGTTCCGCAAACAGGAGAATCCCCGCCGAAAGGATGAGATACGCGCCCAGAGCAGCCAACATTCCCGTACGAACCCGGTTGGAAAAGGCGGCTTTATCGCGCTTGACCTTCCCGACGAAGAAGAACAGCGGCAGAATAATCGCCTCGCAGACGACCTCATAGAGCAGGTTTACCCATGAAAGCTGTCCCGCAATGGAAAAAGCCCACTCTCCCGGAAGCTGTCCGAGGAAAAACACCCGCACTGTGGTATAGACTGTGGGGCACAGTCCCAGCACCAGCAAAGCAAGGAAAAGCTTAAAATTGAAACGTTTCAGAGAATCTGTTGTTTTGCGGTACACTCCTGTCATGCTTCCTTTCCCTCTGCCGAATTTGAGGCGTCACAGTTTCCCTCTGTCTCAAGCCTGTCCGGCTCCACGTGGCAGGGCAGGAAGAGGACCTCCACGCCGGCCTGTTTTGCAGCCTCCAGGGCTTCGCCGAAGGCTGGGTGTGTTTCTGTGTTGGCCCGAACCTCCGTCACCCCGTCCATCTGAATCACAAAGGCCAAAATGGTGTGAAAACCGGCTTCTTTGGCCTTCATCAGCTCCCGGAGGTGCTTCACGCCCCGCTCCGTGGGGGCGTCGGGAAAATAGCCCACGCCGTCCAGCTCCAGGGTGCAGCCCTTGACCTCCATCAGGAATCTTTCGCCGCCCCGCTCCATATAGAAATCAATCCGGGAATCCCCGTAACGGTACTCGGGCGTGACCCGGTCAAAGCCCTGTCCCGCCAGCCATTCGGCGGCAACCCGGTTGGGTGCCTGGCTGTCGATGTTGATCAGCCTGCCGTTGGTCTTGCGGACCGCCACCAGGTCATACTTCGTCTTCCGGGCGGGATTGTGGGAGGCTGTCAGCCAGACCTCCACCCCCGGAAGCAGCAGCTCCTTGCAGCGGCCCGTGTTCTTCACGTGGACGGTTTCCGTCCTGTCCCCGATCCGAACGTGGGCAATAAAGCGGTTGGGACGGTTCAGAAACACCGCCCGGGTGATGTTGTCGTAGCGCATCGCAGCCTCCCTCAGCCCGTCATCCGGCGCATCAGGCCGGGGCCGTTGTCCTTGAGCCATTTTTCACAGGCCCGGTAGTTTGGGAAGACCCGCAGAACCTCCGCGTAAAAGCGTTTGGAATGGTTCGGCTCCTTCCGGTGACAGAGCTCATGGACCACCACACTGTCCAGCACCTCCGGGGGTGCCAGCATCAGCAGGCAGTTGAAATTCAAATTTCCCTGACTGCTGCAGCTCCCCCAGCGGGAACGCTGATTTCGGATGGTAACGCGCCCGTAACTGACGCCCACCAGGGGCGCGTAATGGGCCACCCGGGCTGGAATCACCCGGAGGGCTTCCGCCGCCAGCCCGCGAATTTCTTCCTCGCTCAGCAGTCCCAGATCAGTCAGATTCTGTTCCGCCGCCGCGATCCTCTTCTCCTGCTTTTCGATCCAGGCTCCGTGCAGGGCTACGACATCGGCAATTTGCCCGTCCGTAGCCCGGAGGGGCGCCCGGACGATCAGGCCCTTGGGCGTCATTTGCAGGGAAATTGTCTTCCGCCGGGACCGGACAATCTCATACTCCATGGGCTCAGTCCGCCACACTGATTTCGATATCTCCGGTGTCCGTCGTAATCTTGCACTTGCCGCCGGTGGTGGTTTCGGGAACCTCGATGTGTCCGGTATCACTCTGGGCGAAGAAAATCTTTGCGGAACGCAGAGAGCCGGTCACGTCGCCGGTATCGGTTTCAATGAACAGTTCCCCGGCGTCGCTTTGCTCAAAGCGCACGTCGCCAGTGCTGCGCTCAATTTCCATCTTCCCCGCAGCAGTCACCTGCTTCAGGGTGATGTTGCCGGTACTGCCTGTGGATCCAAGGCTTTCACAGCGAAGCTCAGACATTTCCACCCTGCCTGTGCTCACGCCCACCCGCAGGGCGCCGGCGCACTCCACAGCGCGCAGCTCGATCCGGCCCGTGGAAGCAGTGAGGTCAATCTCCCCGGCGGAGAGCTTTTCCAGGCGGATATGTCCCGTGCTGGTCTCCACCCGAATGGACTTTGAAGTGGAAGAGAAGCAGGTGATATCGCCGGTGCTGGCAGTAATATGGATGCTTTCAAATCCGATTTCACCGGGCAGAGAAACATCTCCCGAACTTTCTTCAATCGAAAGGGCCGCGTATTCATTCCGGGGCAGATACACCGTGATTTTCGGGGATTCCGTGGAGAAAGCCGCGATATTGTCATACCATTTTCTGCTATCCTCCTGCTTGATGGAAAGCGTTCCGTTGGCAACCTCAGTGCTGTGCGTTACCTTTTCCCGCTCGTAAAACACAATCTTGCAGCTCCCGTCGTCGGTAGGAACAAAGTCAATATCTTCCGTTTCGGAACGAATGGAGATATTTTGGAAGTCTTCTTCAATCTCCACGATTCGGTTTTCATACTTCGAGGTACTCAGCTTGGAAAAGTCCCAATCGTTTGCCGCCATGGTGCATACGAACAAAATCGCGCCCAGCAGCACCAGGGCTCCCGCCACAATCAGCCATACAATCCTCGACTGTTTCATCTTACGTTCTCCTTTCTGAGGAACAGGGATTTAACCCACAAGGCAAGTTTCTTGGTGAGGCACAAAATACCCTCGGTCGCGGCCATGCATCCGAAAAACAGGAAGATGGACAGTCCGGCCAGCAGGATACCCGCGCTGAGGAATGCCAGGGCTTGGGTCTTTTGGCCCCGGACAAACCGGAAAACGCTCATTCCAAAGCCGGCCAGAGAGCCGGCAATCAGGGAAATCTCAGCAGCCCACAGAGACAGGATCACCGCCCAAAGAACCACATAGACGGAAAAAACCACCGCCGCCGCCGAGACCAGAAGGGACAGCCAGATGGGCGCGCCCAGTACCAGCAGGATGATCTCCCATATCTGAAGCCGATGATTCGGCCGGACCTTTTCCCGAACCAGCCTGGCGATGGGGGTCTCCCGGAGAATCTGCGCCGCGATTTGATCCACGGGGCCGATCTCGTTGACTGCCGCCTCCTCCGTCAATCCTTCCTCTACGCGGTCATCGATCATCTCACTGTAAAAGTTCAGACGCTCCGCAATATCGTCCTGGGGAAGACCGTTCAGCCCCTCCCTCAGTCGGTTCAAAAACGCTTGCTTATCCATTTTCTTGCTCCTCCTTGGTGACAAACCGGTAAATCGACACGATTTCTCTCCAGTCGTCCTTAAATTCTTCAATACGACGCAGGCCCTTTTCTGTGATGTGATAGTATTTTCGGAGTCTGCCGTCGTGCTCCGCGCTTCGGACTGTCAGCATTTCCCCCAGCTCCAATCGCTTCAGAATCGTGTACAGGGTCGATTCGGACAGCTCCAGGTAGGGCTTCATATCCTTGATGATCCGATAGCCGTAGGAATCTTCATTTTTGATGGCGGCCAGGACGCATACGTCCAGCAAACCGCGCTTTAATTGGACGTCCATATCATACCTCCCTTCGCGGGATACATCGTATCACGAAGTATTCTGTCTGTCAACAACTTTTTTGTATTTTTGCAAAAAAATTGTTCACAGCAGGAAACCCGCCGCTTATGCGGCGGGTTTCCTGCTGTGATCGCAGATTTTCACGGATTACAGGGCCGCAATCGCAGCCTTCTCCAGGGGGAGCGCCTTTTGGTAGCGGGCCAGGAAGCGGTTGAAGCCCTCCACGTCTTTTTCCTCCGCCATGATGGTAACGGCCTTCGAACCGGCAAAGACCTTGTGATCCAGGTAGTCGGAGAGGCTTTCGCCCTCGTCCTTCCACAGCATATAGGCGGCCAGCAGGGCCATGCCGTAGGGGCCGCCCTCCCCTGCCGTCTCCATGACGGAGACAGGCGCGCCCACGGCGGCGGAGAGCATCCGCTGTCCCACCTCCGGGGTCTTGAAGAAGCCGCCGTGGCCGTAGAGCCTGTCGATCTCCACGCCCTCGCTCCGGGTCAGAATGTCCATACCGATTTTCAGCGTGGCCAGGGCCGAGAGCAGATGGGTGCGCATAAAGTTGCCCAGGGTGAAGCGGGCGTTCTGCGTCCGGGCGAAGACGGGCCTGCCCTCGTCCAGATCGGTGACGCCCTCGCCGGAGAAATAGTTGTAGGACAGCAGACCGCCGCAGTCCGGCTCGCCCTCCAGGGCCTTTTGGAAGAGCCTGGTGAAAAGCTCCCCCTTGGAGGTCTCCACGCGCAGCGTTTCGCAAAGCTCAGAGAACAGATTGACCCAGGCGTTGATGTCGGAAGTGCAGTTGTTGCAGTGGACCATTGCCACGGACAGGCCGTCCGGCGTCGTGACCATATCGATCTCCCGGTGAACACCGAGGGCCTTGTCCGTGACAATCATGGCAAAATCAGAGGTGCCGGCGGACACGTTGCCCGTCCGGACACGGACGGAGTTTGTGGCCGTCATGCCGGTGCCCGCGTCGCCCTCGCAGGGGGCAACGGGGATGCCGGGCAGCAGGACCCCGCTGGGGTCCAGGAAACGGGCGCCGGATTCCGTCAGGCTTCCGGCCTGAACACCGGCGGGCAGGACCTTGGGCAGGACGGCCCGGAGATCCACCCCCGTAAGGGTCCGGAATGTCTCCGCCATGCCGGCGTCATAGTCCAGGGTCTTGCCGTCAATGGGGAACATGCCGGAGGCCTCGCCCACGCCCATGCACTTCTCCCCGGTGAGTTGCCAGTGGATATAGCCCGCCAGGGTGGTGAGGAAGTCGACGTCCTTTACGTGCTCTTCCCCGTTCAGGATGGCCTGATAGAGGTGGGCAATGCTCCAGCGCTGGGGGATGTTGAAGCCGAAGAGCTCCGTCAGCTTTTCGGCAGCCGGGCCGGTAATGGTGTTGCGCCAGGTGCGGAAGGGGACCAACTGTCTGCCCGCTTTGTCAAAGGGCAGATAGCCGTGCATCATGGCCGAGACGCCGATGGCGCCCACGGTGGTGAGCCGGACGCCGAATTTGGCCGCCACGTCCGCCATCAGCCCGGCGAAGCAGGCCTGCAGCCCCCGGTGGACCGCTTCCATGGAATAGGTCCAAATGCCGTCCACCAGCTGGTTCTCCCACTCAAAATCACCGGAGGCCAAGGGAATATGCCGCCGGTCGATCAGCACCGCCTTGATCCGGGTGCTGCCCAGCTCAATTCCGATTGTACATTGTTTCAGATCCATCATTTTAATTTCCAAATCAGGTCCTTGACCAGCAGCTCGTCCTCCAGCTTCTCGGGGGAGGTTTCCTTGGTGATGTGGACGAATTCAATGCCCAGCATTCTGGCCCAATCCCGCAGCATTTCCGGGCTGACGTCGTAGCTCAGCACCGTATGGTGGGCGCCGCCGGCGGTGATCCAGCACTCCACGCCGGTGGTCAGGTCCGGCATGGCCCGCCACATGACCCGGGCCACGGGCAGATTGGGCATGGGAAGGATGGGCTTGACCGCCTCGATGTCCTGGACGATCAGCCGAAGCCGTCCGCCCATATCGATCAGAGTCGTCACCAGGGCGGGACCTGCCTTGCCCTCGAAGACCAGGCGGGCGGGATCCTTTTCGTTCATGCCGATGCCCAGGTGGTGGGTCTCGATCCGGGGCTTGTCTGCCGCCAGGGAGGGACAGACCTCCAGCATGTGGGCGCCCAGGGAATACTCCTGACCCTCCGCCAGGTGATAGGTATAGTCCTCCATAAAGGCGGAGGCGCCGTTGCCGTTCTCGCCCATGGCCTTGAGGATGGCAGTCAGAGCGCTGACCTTCCAGTCGCCCTCGCCGCCGTAGCCGTAGCCCAGGGCCATCAGGTGCTGGCTGGCCAGGCCGGGAAGCTGCTCCATGCCGTAGAGATCCTGGAAGGTGTTGGAGAAGCCTCTGCAGCCCTCCCGATCCATCATCCGGCGAATGGCGATCTCTTCCCTGGCCTGATAGCGGATGGCGGCCATGTTGTCTGTAGCAACGTCGTAGGCTGCCTTGTATTCCGCCACCAGGGCGTCGATCTCCGCCTCGGTGACAGCGTTCATCTCCTTCACAAGATCGCCCACGGCCCAGGTATTCACCTGCCAGCCCAGCTTGATCTGGGCCTCCACCTTGTCGCCCTCGGTGACGGCGACTTCCCGCATATTGTCGCCGAAACGCATGATCTTCATATCTTTGGATACGGCCACACCCACGGCAGCCTTCATCCAATCGGAAATCCGCTTATGGACCTTCGGGTCCTTCCAGTAACCGGCCACGATCTTCCGGGGCTTCCGGAGTCTGGCGCCGATGAACCCGTGCTCCCGGTCGCCGTGGGCGGCCTGGTTCAGGTTCATAAAGTCCATGTCGATCTCTTCGTTGGGAATCTCTTTGTTATACTGGGTGGCGAAATGGCACCAGGGCTTTTGCAGGTCCCGCAGGCCGTCGATCCACATCTTGCTGGGAGAAAAGGTGTGGCACCAGGTGATAATGCCCGCGCACTCCCCCCGATAGTTGGCTTCCCGGACCACGTCGGTGATTTCCTTGTTGGCCTTGGCAGTGACCTTGTAGATCAGAGGGTAGGGCAGAACCTGGGAAAGTTCCTCTGCCATCTCCTTCGCCCGGGTCTCTACGGTCTCCAAAACCTGCGGACCGTACAGAAACTGACTGCCCACTACGAACCAAAATTCATATTTCATGTTTCCTTTTTGCCCCTTTCCTTGGTTGTATCCTTCGCTCTGTTTCTTCGCATCAGGACCACGCTCTGCAGCAGAATAAACAGGCACAGCATGGCGCCGGTGGTAATGCTCTGCCACCAGGGATCCCGAAGGCCGGATGTCGTCACAATGGATTTAATGGTGCTGAGGGTCAGCACGCCGAAGAAGGTGCCGACCACGCTGCCCACGCCGCCGGTGAGCAGGGTTCCTCCGATGATGGAGGAAGCGATGGCGTTCATCTCCGCCGCCGTGGCGTTGGTGGCGTTGCCCGCGCCGGTGTGCATCATAAACACGAAGCCCGCAATACCGCTGAGCAACCCGCAGAGCAGATGGGCCATAAAACGGGTTCTGCGCACGTTCACACCCAGCATCAGCGCGCTCTGCTGGTTGCCGCCCACCGCATAGAAGCAGCGGCCCAGCTTCCGCCTGCGCAGCAGGAAGAAGACCAGAATCACGATCACCAGGGCGATGACCACGCCGATCTCCACCCGCGCGGGAATCCGGACGCCCCGATTATTCGCGGAGCCCAGCCATGGAATCTCGATGCGCGTCTGCAAAATATCCATCAGATTCTGCGGCGCTTTCTGCGGATCCACGCTCACAATGGTAATCATGCCCCGGGCAAAGAACATGCCGGCCAGGGTGATGATGAAGGGCTGAATCTGTAGGTGCGCGATCAGGAAGCCCTGGACCGCGCCGAAGGCCAGGCCAATCAGCAGCGACGCCAGCAGGGCGAACACGATCCGCCACTCCTCGGTCAGGCCCAGCGTGCTGATGAGCCCGTTGAACAGGCTGATGTTGCCGTTGAGGATCATCACGCCCACCATGGCCACCAGGGCCGTCACGCCGCCCACAGAGATGTCGATACTGCCGGTGATCATAACCATTGTCAGGCCGCAGGAGATAATAATCAGATAAGCGTTGTCATTGAGCAGGTCAAACAGCATCTGGGGCTTCAGATAGCCGCCGCCCAGAATCACCATAGCCAGCACATACATGACCGCAAAGATGCCGATGGTAATAAACAGGAGGAGCTGGGAATCCGTCAGCGGTTCCCTGTGTCGAAGCGTCCCGTTTCCCGAAATTGATTTCATGGATCAGGCCACCTCCTTTTCCCCGGCGGGATGGTTCCTCTTAAGCTTTTTCCAGAACCGGCTCATGCTGTTCTTCACCACGGGAGAGCCCATCACCACCAGGATGATGATGACCACGGCCTTGTAGGCCTTCACGTCCGTGGAGGGAACCTTCATGGCATAGAGTGTGATGGTCAGCATCTGAATCGCGTAGGCGCCCAGGACGGAGCCAAGCATCTTGAACTTGCCGCCGCCCAGGTTGTTGCCGCCGATTGCCACGGCCAGAATGGCGTCCATCTCAATGTTAATGAGCAGGGTTTCATGGTTTATCAAGCCCAATCGGCTCACGCCAATGGTGCCCGCCACCGCACAGCAGACGCCCAGGATGATGAAGGCGAGCAGCTTGATGCCCACGGTGTTGACGCCGTTGAGCCGAGCCGCGCCCTGATTGATGCCCACGGTCTGAACGTAGAGGCTCAGCGTCGTAAAGCGGAAAACCAGCCCGAACAGGATTCCCATGACAATCACAATCAGGATCGGAGTGGGAATGGGAATGCCGGGGATGAAGCTGCCGATGGCGTTAATGATGGGACTTTCCACGGTGGGTGTCGCGCCGCCGTTGATCCAGTAGGCAATGCTGCGTCCGCAGGTAAAAAGAATCAGCGTGGCGATCATGGGCTGGATCCGGAAGAAGGCAACCAACGACCCATTGAACGCGCCGAAGAGCATGGCTGCCACACAGCAGGCCAGAAAGGCCAGCAGCACGGTGGGGCCCGTCACAGCGCCGCCCTTGAGAATCTTAACGAACACGCTGCCCGCGATGGCAGCCAAGGCGCCCACGGAAATATCCTGTCCGCCGGCTGCCGCCGTCACCAGGGTCATGCCCATGGCGAGGATCACCAGCTCCGAAGCGCCGTTGAGGATGGAGACCAGGTTGCCCTGCAGAACAGGGTCGCCCCGGTTATTGGCGGAAATGCCGATGGAGAAAAAGCTGGGGTCCCGAATCAGATTGAAGATCACCAGCAGCAGAATCGCGATCAGCGGGATTAAAAGCTGAGCGTTTTTGGCAAAGAATTTCGACGTCTTTGCTTTTTTCATCTCATTCTCCTCCTCCCGCGATGGTGCGCATCACGCGCTCCTGACTTAATTCGTCCCCCTTCAGCTCGCCCACGATGTTGCGGTCCCGCATGACGATCAGTCGGGAACAGGTCCGCAGCATCTCCTCGATCTCGGAAGAGATAAAGGTGATGCTCTTGCCGTCCTCCGCCAGCTGCAGAACCAGCTTCTGGATCTCGGTCTTGGTTCCCACGTCGATGCCGCGGGTGGGCTCGTCCAGAATCAGGTACTGGGGATGGGTCAGCAGCCAGCGGGCCAGGATGACCTTCTGCTGGTTGCCGCCGGAGAGGGAGCCCACGGGGGTATCCGAGGACGCCGTCTTGATGGCAAGGGCCTTGATGTACTCGTCGGCAAAGGCCTCCGCCTTTGCCCGGGAGATGGGATGCCCCATTCCCTGGATTACCTGCAGGGCCAGGATGATGTTCTCCCGCACGGACAGGTCGGCAATGATGCCGTCCCGTTTGCGGTCCTCCGGCAAATAGCCGATTCCCTGCTTCATGGCGTCCAGAGGCTTTGAAATCTTAACCTGCTTTCCGTTCACCTTGACGGTGCCGCCGGTGACCGGATCTGCGCCGAAGATGGCGCGGACGCTCTCGCTGCGGCCGGAACCCAGCAGGCCGGTAAAGCCGTTTACCTCGCCTGCGGCAATGTGGAAGTCAAAGGGACGGCTCTCGGTGCTGGCCAGGCCCCTTGCCTCATAAAAGTCCTCGCCGTCCAATACGGTTTCCTTCTTTTTCATGGAGGACAGGTCTTCCAGATCCTTGCCGATCATCTTTTCCACCAGCTTCACCTGGGGCAGCTCCCGGACCTCGTACTCACCCACCAGCTGGCCGTTCCGCAGGACGGTGATCTGGTCGCTGACGGCGTAAACCTGCTCCAGGAAGTGGGTCACAAAAATGATGCCCACGCCGCTTTCCTTCAGCTGGCGCATCAGGGTAAAGAGCATCTCCACTTCCTTGTCGTCCAGAGAAGAGGTGGGCTCGTCCAAAATCAGCACCTTGCAGTCGGTGTCCACCGCCCGGGCGATGGCAACCATCTGCTGCACAGCCAGGGAGCAGTTGCCCAGCTGCTGCTTGGGTCTGGCCGGAATGCCCAGCTTTTGCAGCAGCTCGCCGGAACGCTTTTCCATCTGCTTCCAGTCTACCCGGCTCTTCCGGCTGCGTCCGATGAACATATTCTCCGCCACGGTGAGATTCGGGCAGAGGGTGATCTCCTGATAGACGGTGCTGATACCGTAGCCCTGCGCCTCCTGGGGAGACCGTATGACAATGGCGTCCTCCACCCCGTCGATCCGGATCTCTCCGCCGTCCATGGGGTAAACGCCGGTCAAAACCTTAATCAGCGTGGATTTCCCGGCACCGTTTTCTCCCATCAGCGCGTGGATCGTTCCTTTGCGCAGGGTAAAATCCACGTTTTCCAGGGCCTTTACCCCCGGAAAATACTTGCAGATCCCACGCATCGTCAAAACAACGTCGTCTTGCATCCGCTCAACTCCTGTCCTTGTTTCCGGATTCTCCGAAAGATCCGGGAATTTCGGTTAAAAGAGCGCGATGTGGATCGCGGATCAAACCACTATCCCACACCGCGCTCTGCTTTGTCCTCGTGTATGCTTGTTGCGCTTGTTCGATTACTCGCCCAGGCCGTAGGTGTCGATGTCCGCCTGGGTCAGGGTGGCGGCGTCGAAGCCCTTCTCCACGGAGATGATCTGCTTGGCGTCGTTCAGGCCCTCGATCTTCTTGCCGGCCTCCAGGTTCTTGATCATGTCACTGATGACCTGCGCCTGGAAGGGGGAGCACTGACCGTCGTAGTTCCAGTTGCCGGCCAGCAGCTCGCGGAGCGCCCACTTGTTGCAGTCGAAGCCCATCACGACCACGTCCTTGCCGACGCCGTGGGTAATGCCGGCCTCGTCCAACGCGGCGACAGCGCCCTTGGCCATGCCGTCGTTCTCCGCGTAGATAACATTGAACTTTTCGCCGGAGTTGATGACGGACTCCACGATCTTCTTCGCCTCAGCCTCGTCCCAGGTGGCGGTCTGTTGCACGACCTTCTTCATGGTGCCGGCGGCAAACTGCGCGTCGAGGGCTCCGGTACGGCCGATCTGCGCGTCACTGCCCATGGCGCCCTGGATGTGAATGACGTTGTACTCGGGAAGCTTCTGGTCCAGCAGCCACTTGACGGCGGTGTCGCCCTCATTGGCCATGTTGGAGACGACAGCGGCCTCAAACAGGCTCTTGTCGCAGTTGATCATACGGTCGAAGAGGAAAACCTTCACGCCGGCGTCCTTGGCGTCCTTCAGGACGGCATCCCAGCCGGTGGTCTCGGCGGCGGAAATCAGCAGGTAATCCACGCCGTCGGTGATGTACTGGCGGGCAGTGCTGAGCTGCTCATCGTTCTTGATGCTGTAATAGAACTTGGCGTCATAGCCGTTTTCCTTGGTGAACACTTTGATGAAGTCGTTGACGTTGGCTTCGCGGTAACCGGACTCGGAGGGAGGATTGTTGATGACGCCGACCTTGATCAGGCCGCCTTCCTCGGGCTTCTTCTCATCGCTGCAGGCAACCAGCGTGAAGATCATGGCTGCAACGAGAAGCAGTGCAAACAGTTTGCGCATAATCTTTCCTTCTTTCATTTTTTCTTCCGCCCGGATCACCCCGGGCTTTCTGCTAACAGAATACCACTCTGCCACAGGATTGTCAACAATATGTACGCACAAAAAATGATTTTTGTTGCCATGCACAATACAAATTTATTCATCACCACAGCCCGGCACCGTACAAATCACATTTTTGTGAAAAAACCCACCGTATTTCTTGTATTTTCAGTGTTTTTCTTCCCATTACCCGTCCGAACTTGTTCGTTGCTTTGCACAATTTCCCTCCCAATTGATACATACAACTAAAACAATTTATAAAAAATATAAAACTAATATTGACACAAATTCCAGATGTGCTTATAATAAGGAAAAGAAAAATTGTATGGATGTGAGCCAAATTATGACGCCAAAGTATCAGATTCTCGCGGAATCTCTGCGAACCGGGATCCTCTCCGGAAAATACCAAAGGATGCTTCCCACAGAGCAGGCGCTTTGCGGTCAGTTTCAGGTCAGCCGGCAAACCGTGCGGCAGGCCCTCTCTATTTTGGAAAGTGAGCGTCTGATTGAGCGCAGGCAGGGCAGCGGCTCCTTCATCCGGGAAAAACGGGACCCTGCCCCCCTCCCCCGCCGCTCCATTGCCGTTGTAACCACCTACATCAGCGACTACATTTTCCCCAGTATTCTGCGGGAGATCGAGGCGGTCTGCTCGGAGAACAACAGCGCCCCCCTGCTGTTCGCCACCCAGAACCAGTTTTCCAACGAGCGGCGGATTCTGCAGACCCTGATCGAAACTGAGGAACTGGACGGAATCCTGATCGAGGGCACCAAAACCGGCTTCCCCAATCCCAATATCTCCCTCTGCCACCGGCTGATGGAAAAGGGCATTCCCCTGGTGTTCATGCACGGTAACTATGAGCAGCTGCCCGACACCCTCTCCGTTCTGGACGACAACGTAGCCGGCGGCCGAATGCTGGTGGAGTACCTGTACCAAAAGGGCCACCGGGGGATCGGCGGAATCTTCAAATATGACGACCTCCAGGGGCGGCAGCGTTTTGCCGGGTATCTGGAGGGCCTGCAAAAGTTTGATCTCTCCCCGGAGGACAACAACGTGCTCTGGTACGGCACAGCCCAAAAGGACCATTTTCTGCGGGACGACTACACCGAGGAGCGAATGGCCGGGATGCTGTCCTCCTGCAGCGCCATTGTCTGTTACAACGACGAGATTGCCGCCCGGGTCATTGCCTATCTCACCCGAAAGGGTCTCTCTGTTCCCGGCGACATCGCCGTGGTCAGCTTTGACAACAGCCCTTACAGCGAGATGTCCACGCCCCGGATCACCTCCCTGTCCCACGAGCGGTTCAACGTAGGCCGGATCGCCGCCGAAACTCTCTTTTGCCTGCTCCGGGGCGAGCCCTGCGAATCCCGGCTGGCTCCCTGGATCCTGGTGGAGAAGGAGAGCAGCTGACCCCGGACCGCCCTCCCGCGCATTACAAATCGCCTCTTTCGGTGTGCCGAAAGAGGCGATTTGTAATTTGTCCGGGGATGCTTATCTCCCCTGGCCGTAATAGGCGTTGGGGCCGTGCTTGCGCAGATAATGCTTGTCCTGGATGCGCTGGGGCGCGGGCTTGGCAGCAGGATCCACCTGGCAGGTCAGGATTGCCATTTTGGCCACCTCTTCCAGGACTACCGCGTGGTAAACCGCCTGAGCGGCGTCCTTGCCCCAGGTAAAGGGGCCGTGGCTGTGACAAATCACCGCGGGGATCGCCATGCAGTCGATGCCCCGCTGCCGGAAGCATTCCACAATGGTACGGCCGGTGTTCAGCTCATAGCCCCCGTCCAGCTCCTCCTGGGTCAGGTGGCGGGCGCAGGGAACGGGACCGTAGAAATAGTCCGCGTGGGTGGTGCCGTAGCAGGGGATGTCCCGGCCGGCCTGGGCCCAGGCCACGGCGTAAGGGCTGTGGGTGTGGACGATGCCGCCGATTTCCGGGAAGGCGTTGTAGAGCACCATGTGGGTGAGGGTGTCGGAGGAGGGGTTCATGCCGCCCTCCACCTTGTTGCCCTGTAGATCCATAACCACCAGATCCTCGGGCCGAAGCGCGGCGTATTCCACACCGGAGGGCTTGATTACAAACAGCCCCCGCTCCCGATCGATGCCGGAGACGTTCCCCCAGGTATAGGTCACCAGATTCCGCCGGGGCAGCTCCATATTGGCCTCATAGACTTTCTGTTTCAGTTCTTCCAGCATAACGCATCCTCCTTGATTCCGCGGGCTCCCGCCGCGGCATTATTGAACGTACGAATTTCTCTTTGCTTTGACCAATTGTAAAAAACACGTTCCGCGTGTCATTCAAATGAATCATATCACTATTTTATAGAAAACCGAAAAAAAAGCAAGACTTTTTCCATCGGATTTGCTATGATAGACGCATGGGTAATTTGTAGCGGCGCGCATTGCGCGCCCGCCTATGGAGGTTTTGCCATGAATCCCTATGAAATCGAACACAACGCCATCGTGCGGCGCTTCGGCGCCGAGTGCGCCGTACTGCTCAAGCGCGACGGCAGCTTCCCCCTGGCCGCTCCCTGCAGGCTGGCCCTGTACGGCAGCGGCGCCCGGCGTACCGTCAAGGGCGGCACCGGCTCCGGCGAAGTCAATTCCCGCTGCTTTGTGACGGCGGAGCAGGGCCTGGAGGCCGCGGGCTTTTCCATTACCAGCAAGGCCTGGCTGGACCGGTATGAAGGCGTCTGGCGGAAGGCGAAAAAGGGCTTTATCCGCCGGCTGAAGCACACCGCGCTGAGACATGGGACCCTGGCCGTGTTAAGCAGCATGGGCGCGGTGATGCCGGAGCCGGAATATCAGCTTCCCCTGGACGGGGCGGGAGAAGCCGCCGTCTACGTCCTGTCCCGAATCTCCGGGGAGGGCTCGGATCGGAAGCCCATTCCCGGCGACATCCTGCTGACCGAGACGGAGCGGCGGAACATCCTCGCCCTCAACCGGAGGTTCCGGCATTTCCTGCTGGTGCTGAACGTGGGCGGGGTAGTGGATCTCTCGCCGGTGCTTGAGGTCCGAAACATCCTGCTGCTCAGTCAGCTGGGTGCAGAAACCGGCAGCATCCTGGCGGACCTGCTTCTGGGCAAAGCCACACCCTCCGGCAAGTTGGCCACAAGCTGGGCCGCCTGGGGCGACTACCCCGCCGTGGGCTGCTTCGGCAGGAAGAACGACACCCACTACAAAGAAGGGCTCTACGTAGGCTACCGCTATTTTGACAGCGTGGGCAAAGCGCCTCTTTTCCCCTTTGGCTTCGGCCTGAGCTACACCGACTTTTCCCACCGCTTTATTCAGGCCGCGGAGGCAGGCGGAACCGTCACGGTGGAAGCCGCGGTAAACAATACCGGCAGCTTCCCCGGCAAGGAGGTTCTGCAGCTCTACGTCTCCCAGCCCCGGGGCAGGCTGGACAAGCCCTTCCAGGCTCTTGCCGCTTTCGCAAAAACCGAAACCCTGCAGCCGGGCGCAGAACAGACGCTGCAGCTGTGCTTTGACCTGCGGGATCTGGCCTCCTACGACGAGGTCCAAGCCTGCTGGATCCTGGAGCCGGGAGACTATGCGCTGCGGCTGGGCAGTTCCAGCCGGGACGCCCGACCCGTCGCCCTCCTCCGCCTGGATGGAGAGGCAGTTCTGAAAAAGGTCAAAAACTGTCTGGGCAAGCCGGATTTCCCCGACTGGACGCCGCATGTAAAATCCGAAGCCATCCCCGAGGGACTTCCCGTTCTGCGGGTCTCCGCCGCCGACTTTGCGACGGAAATCGTTGACTACGTGCTGCCCCAGGAGATCGACCCGATGGCTGCGCGCCTGACCGACGAAACGCTCTGCCTCATGAACATCGGTGCCTTCAAGCTGAAGGGCCTGCAAAGCGTCGCGGGCAACGCCGCCAACACCGTGGCTGGGGCCGCGGGGGAAACCAGCGCCTGCCTCACCGACCTGGGCGTCCCCGCCCTGGTCATGGCCGACGGCCCCGCCGGCCTGCGGCTGAGCCGCCGGTATACCCGGGACGAAACGGGCGCTCACCCTCTGGAGGGCAGCATGCTGGAAAGCGTGATGGAGCTGATGCCCGCTCCGGCTGCCCTGGCGATCCGGCTTCGGGACAGAGCGAAGCAGACCACGGGCGAGATCCACGAGCAATACTGCACGGCAATTCCCATCGCCTCCGCTCTGGCCCAGAGCTGGAACCTGGATTTTGCCCGGCAATGCGGCGACATTGTGGGCGACGAGATGGAGCGCTTCGGGGTCCACCTCTGGCTGGCCCCGGCCCTGAATCTCCACCGGGACGTCCGCTGCGGCCGCAACTTTGAATATTTCTCCGAGGATCCGCTGATCTCCGGCAAATTTGCCGCAGCCCTGACCCAGGGCGTACAGCGGCACCCGGGGCGCGGCGCCACCGTCAAGCACTTTGCCGCCAACAACCAGGAGACCAACCGCTATAACTCCAACAGCCAGGCCAGCGAACGGACTCTGCGGGAGCTCTACCTCCGGGGCTTCGAAATCGCGGTCCGGGAGGGCCAACCCCACGCCCTGATGAGCTCCTACAACCTCATCAACGGCGTCCATACCTCCCAACGGCGGGATCTGATCCAGGACGTCCTCCGGGCCGAATTCGGCTTCCGGGGAATCGTGATGACTGACTGGATCGTGGCCGCGCTGAGCGGCAGGGGCAACAAATACCCCGGCCCGGAGGCGCCGAAGATCGCGGCCGCCGGAAATGATCTGATCATGCCCGGCTGCCAGGGAGATCTGAGCGCTATGCTGAAGGGCCTGCAAGCGGGAACTGTGACCCGAAGACAGCTTCAGATCAACGCAACCCGGATTTTGCGCATGGCACTGGAGCTCGCAGGCAAACGTCAAGATTCCTAAAAAGAGGAATTTGAATTTGTGCAGGCCAACAATTTTTTATTCGTTTATGTGTATATATTTGACTTTTCCCCTATTTTTTTGTATGCTTTTTATGCCCGCAGACGGGATACGCCGCCTGCCAATCCATCGGCTCTGTAGCTGGAGCAAAGCGAATCATCATATTGGAGGTAATCCCATGACTTATGAAAAGATAACCGGCGCGATCAATTTGGACGAGCTGGAAGTTCAGGCCGAAGAAGTTGCCGAAGTTTCTGCCGCTGCCGAAACTTGGAGCCTGGCTTTCTGCAGAATTTTCGTCTTCAACTGAGAAATCAAAGAGTGCAAGGAGGTATTCCCATGACTTACGAAAAAATGACCGGTGCGATCGATCTGGAAGCGCTTGAGGTTCAGGCCGAAGAGGTGACGGAGGTTTCCGCCGCCGGTGTTTGCACGTTGATTTCCGGCAACTGGCGCCTGGCCGCTTTTTACGGGTTCTGCAACGAATAAAACCAGGTCTGTCAGGTCCGCTGACAGCAGGGAGACCACAACCAACTATTGAGGAGGTAATTCCATGACTTACGAAAAGATGACCGGCGCAATCGATCTGGAAGCGCTTGAGGTCCAGGCGGAAGAGGTTACGGAAGTTTCCGCTGCGATTTTGGCCACCAGCTTCTCACAGTTTTTCCGTGAAATGTACCCGCTGCTGTGCCTCTGATTCTCCGCCAACCGTAAGAAACCAACGGAATTTGTCAGCCTCGCTGACGCGAAAGAGAAAACAACAAGATTTTCAGGAGGAACGCTCATGACTTACGAAAAGATGACCGGCGCAATCAATCTGGAAGAGCTTGAAGTTCAGGCGGAAGAGGTGACGGAGGTTTCCGCTGCCTGCCTCAGCAACACCCCCGGGTTTAAGCCCCTTTTGGGAATGGGCGGAATCTGCATCTGATAACCGCTATTATCTGAAGCTCGTCGGTCCTGCCGACGGCGTCGATGAAATTGTACCTCTGCCTTCATTCCGGGAATGAATGATCAAAAGCACCTTTCCCCAGCTACAGAGTCGATTCCTCTGCGGGCTGCGTCCGGACACAGGCGCAGCCTGCAGTGCGCTGACAAATATTTAGGGTGGTTCGAATGTTGCATCGCGAAGCGCAGACTGTCTGCGCGCAGTTAATTGAAAAGGCCGACGGTTTTTTCGGTCCGGTATTCCAGACAACTCTTTTAACGTATTTGTCCGCTGTGGAGGAGCGTTTGGCGACCTTCCGGCAGCGGAAGCCAGGGGTTGCGTGTAATACCGGGGCGATTCTTTTATCCTTGGGAAAGGCGCTTTTGAGCGCCCTTGTTCGTCTGTGCTCCCGCAGCTTTCTGGGAGAGCTGTATTACGCGAAGAAGGATCTCCGGGGGGAGACCCCGGAGGCCCGGTATCAGTTTTTCCTGCAAAACTGTCTGCTTGCGCGCAGAGAACAACTGCTGGCGCCCTCCACCGAGTTGGGCCGGCTTGTCTCCAACCGAGTCCGCTGCTCTCTGGCCGCTGTTGCGGAGCTTCTTGACCGGCTGCTGGACGATTTTGACCTGCTGAACGAATTTCTCGGCGCTCCCATCGCTTCCGTCGACGACCTGGAGGTGAGCCAGGGGGATACCCACAACGGCGGCAGAACCGTCGCCATTTTGACGGTAAACGGAAATCAAAAGCTGGTCTACAAGCCCCATTCCCTGGAAAACGATCTTATTTTTTCCGGATTGGCCCAATGGCTGAACGCCTCCGGGAAGCTGGCTTTCCCACTGCGGCATTTGCGGGTCCTCTCCCGGGACGGCTACGGCTGGCAGGAGTACATTTCCCACCGAGCCTGCCGGGATGAGACCGAGGCGGAGCGCTATATGTACCGTCTGGGCGCCCTGATCTTCCTGGCCTATCTCACCGCCTGCTGCGATCTGCACCGGGAGAACATCGTGGCCTGGGGAGATTCCCCGGTGCTTGTGGATACGGAAACCATGTTCCACAACCAGCACTGTCTGAAGGGCTATCACATGGATTCCGTGGACCCCTGGAAGCGCTTTATTCTGCGTTCCGTCTTTGCCTCCGGCCTGCTTCCGGCGGACCTTTTGCCCGGAAAGCTCTTTGAGCGCTACATCGGCAACGGAATCCTGTGGGGTCTGGACACCGGAAAGGCGCCGCCCCCGGTGCAAACCATCGTCCGGCCGGGCACGGATGAGATGAGCTTTTCCGAGGAAGTCCTTCCCCCGGAAGAGACGATTTATACCAATCTCCCCTATCTTGCCCACTGTCCCCTTCACGCCGGGGATTACGTCGATACGCTTTCCAAGGGCTTCCGGGACGCCTATGAGGCAGCCCTGGCCCGCCGGGAGGCGCTGTTGGGGCTGGCCCGCTCCGGTTTCTTTGCAAAGGGCGTATTCCGCCAGCTTTTCCGGGATACGGAGCTGTACGGAAAATACCTGATCGCAAGCTATCACCCCTCCTATCTGGGAAGCAGCGAGACCCGGATGGCAGTCTTTGGAAAGCTCAAGGGCAAGAGCGGCTTTTATTCCCCGGAGCACCGGCTCCTCGTCCAATCGGAGATCCGACAATTACTGCAGGACGACGTCCCCTATTTTTATACCACCTTCTCCTCCCGGGACCTGTTCTCATCGGAGGGCTGTGTGGCGGAGGGCTTCTATCGGTATTCGGTGGAAGAGCTGTTTTCTGCGTTTGTCGGCAGGCTGAGCGAGGCTGACTGCTTCCGGCAGCTGTTCTGCCTGCGCAGAGCGCTGACCCATCCGGATTACCGGGAAAAACGGTACTATCCCATTGACCCCGCTGTTTTTCGTGCTTCGGGGCAAGCCGCACAGATCACCGCCCTGGCCGATTGGATCGTCGATCTCCGGGAGCGATACTTCCGCATCACGCCGACGGACGATCCCTCCCCCCTGTACCTGGCCGGCGCACCGGGAAACGGGAAAGTCATGTTGCAGCCGGAGCCGCCGATTCTGTACAGCGGGATCGGTTCTACCCTGTTTTATTTCCAGTACGCCGCCGTTCTGGGCCGGGGACGGCAGGCTTATGAGGCCATGCTCCACGCTGTCACCAGTCCGGATTCTCCCCTGCAAACGCCTCTGTTTCTGAGCGGCGCAGACCGCAGCATCGGCGTTTTTACCGGCCTGGGCTCCGCTCTGTATCTCCATCTCTATCTTTACGGCGCCACAAAGGACGACCGGCACCTGGAAGCCGCGGAGCAGCTTTGCCGGCAAATGATTCCAATGGTGAAAGCGTTTCCCACGGAATGTGACGTCATTTCCGGCCACGCAGGGCTCATGATCTGCTGTCTGAACGCCTGGGGCAAGCTGCCGGGCTTTGCCGGACTGCGTACCCTGGCCGAGGTCTGCGGAGAAACGCTGTACGAAGCCTGTTCCGCCGGTCAGCTGATCGAGCAAACCGGCTTTGCCCACGGATACGCCGGCATCAGCACCGCCCTGCTGATGCTCAGCGGCGTCACCGGCAATGAGAACTACTACGCTGCGGGGCTGGACCTTATGGGGTGGGAAAGCGCAAAATACAACCCCGCGCGAAACAGCTGGGACACCACCGACGGATATCGAACCGGCATGAACGCCTGGTGCTACGGCGGGCCGGGAATCCTGATCGCCCGGGAGCTGGCTCGACCCTTCATCAAGGACGCGGACCGGGCTTTGGCAGAGCGTGACATCGCCCTGGCCCTCCGCTGCACCATAGATGCCGTACGCTCCGGCGACGAGCGCCCCCTGCTCTGCCACGGTCTGGCAGGGAATCTGTCGGCGCTGCAATGGTACGCGAAGCGCAGCGGCGACGAGAGCGCGGCCCAGGCAGCCGCCCAGGGCCTGTCCCGGCTGCTGCGGCTGCTGCGGGAAGACGGCGTCCTGATGCGGGACGCCACAAACACCCTGCAAATCTCCTTCATGGACGGATTATGCGGTCTGGGCTACTGCCTGCTGCAGCAGCTGCGGCCGGACATTCCCTCCGTTTTAGCGCTGGAAATACCGTGAGGATAGGAATCCATGAAAAAAATCAAAGTTGTCTCACAGTTTCTGAAAACTGAATGCGGTCTGTGCTGTGCCGCCATGATCTCCCAGTACTACGGACGCAGCGTCTCGCTGGAAGAGCTCCGGGACTACCAGCAGCCCGGCCGAGACGGCATTTCCGGCAAACAGTTGAGCACGCTGCTGGAATGGCTGGGCTTTGACTGCAAGATCTACCGCTGTAAACGGGAGCACCTTCCCGCCATTCCCCTGCCGGCCATCGCTTTTTGGGAGGGCTCCCATTACGTTGTAATCGAAAAAACCAAGGGCAGCCGGGTCTATATCGTTGACCCCGGAGCCGGACGGGTCATCGTTTCCTTGGAAGAATTTGACCAGCTGTTTTCCGGCCTGATCTTCTGCCCAAAGCCCTCGGAGCGCTTTGAAAAGCGGGCGCCCGGCCGCTCCCTGTGGTGGAATTATACGTTTTTGCTGGCAAAAAACAAGCTGCTGATCGCCTCCGTGCTGCTGCTGAGCCTGCTGGCCTACGTCATTTCCACCGTCGTCCCCATGCTGGTGCAAAAAATCATAGACGCTCCAACTACCGAGATGAATCCCTTGATCCTGATCGGCGGGGCGGCGCTTTTGGGATACGCGATCGCCTATACCGTCAGCACCCTGTTCAGCGTAGTGGTCAAATCCAGAATCTATAAATCCTTCTTCTCCCTGGCCATGGAAAAACTGGGGAAATCGGACTTCCGGTATTTCCTGATGCGGCCGCTGGGCGTGATCTCTTACAATCTGGACTGCATCGATACCATCAACGACAGCTACAGCGTTCTCATGGTCAACTCCCTGATCTCCGGAGGCGCGGTGGTAATCCTGTCCATCTTTTTTGCTGTCAGCTCCCTCCGGCTCTTTTGGGTGATGGCGCTGCTGCTGCTGCTCTCCTTCATCGTCCTGCGCCTTTCCAACAATCGGGTGGTCCGCCTGAATCAGTCGGAAATCAGCAGCAGATCCCGGCTGAAGGGAAAGCAGTTTGAATTTCTCAGCTCCATCTGCGAATTAAAGGCCTACGGGCGGGAGGACACATTTTACTCCGAGTGGGAAAAATCCTTTGCGGATTCTGTGAAAAAGAACTTGCAAAAAAGCCGAAGCGAGGCCTTTTACAACTCTCTGACCGCAGTTCTTACCCTGGTACTTCCGCTGGTGATTCTTCTGGCCGCCTTCTACATGGTGAGCGCCGACCGGATCACAATGGGTACGGCGATTTCCCTGTATTCCCTGTCAACAATCGTTTCCTCCTTTGCGATGAATCTCTTTTCCTCCGTCAATTCCTTCCGCACCATGGGCAACCTGACGGATCGGGTGAAGGATATTGTCTTTCACCCCGAAGAAAAAAGCGGCGACAAAAAGCCGGAAGACATTTCCAAAATTCAGCTGGATCACGTTTCCTTCCGTTACGACAAGCACGCTCCGCTGGTCCTGAAGGACGTCTCCATGACCATTGAAAAGGGAAAGAAAATCGCAATCATCGGCGGCTCCGGCAGCGGAAAATCCTCCATCGCAAAGCTGTTGATCAAAATGTACGCGCCCGCGGAGGGGAAAATCCTGTTTGACGGGACGGATTCCGAATCCATGGATAACAAAGCGCTTCGGCATATCTTTGGTTACGTGGGGCAGGACGGAACGCTGTTGGGCCGCTCCATTCTGGATAATCTCGTCATGCTGGCCGAGGATTATACCCAGGACCAGGTGGACGAGGTCTGCAAAATCACCAGAATCTACGACGACATCATGGGGCTGCCCATGAAAGCCGCGACAATGGTGGCGGAAAAGGGCTCTGTTTTCTCCGGCGGACAAAAACAGCGGATCATTTTGGCCCGGGCATTGATGTCCAAGCCGAAGATCCTCCTGCTGGACGAGGCCACCAGCGCTCTGGACTCCATCACAGAGCATCAGATTTTTGACGAGCTGAACAAGCTGGGCCTTACCCTGGTGGTCATTGCCCACCGGCTCTCCACCGTTGCCGACGCGGATCACATCTACGTCATGAAGGACGGCCGCGTGGTGGAGGAGGGCACCCACGATGCGTTGATGCAAAAGGGCGGCGAATACTTTGCTCTGTATCAATGCGGCGCAAATGAGTAGAATAATCCATTCAGAGAGGAAGTCTTCAAATGTTGACCCTGCAGCAAGCAAGAGCGCTCCACGATTCTCAGGTAACGGAGGAGCACCTGATCCTCCACGCCAAAAACGTCATGTACGCCATGGGGGCGATGGCGGAGCACTTCGGCCAGGACCGGGAGCACTGGATGGCTGTGGGCTATCTGCACGATTACGACTATGAAAAGCACCCGGACGCCCACCTGCAATTCACCGAAAAGCCCCTGCTGGAGGCCGGTGTCCCGGAGGCGGACGTGCGTGCGATCCTGAGCCACGGCTACGGTCACTGCACCGACGTAAAGCCGGAAACCGATCTGGAAAAGAGCCTGTTCACGGTAGACGAGCTGACCGGCATCATCCAGGCCAGCGCCAGAATGCGGCCCCTTGGAATCACCGACCTGGAAACCAAGAGCTTCATGAAGAAGTTCAAGGACAAAAAGTTTGCCGCCAAGTGCGACCGGGAGCTGATCCAGCGGGGCTGCGAGATGCTGGGCATGTCCGTCAGCGAGGTGGCGGAAATCTGCATTGAAGGCATGAAGGCCCACGCGGCGGATATCGGCCTGCTGGGTTCCGGCGAATGAAATCGCTTCATTGGGTGTTCTTTGACGTCGGCTCCACGCTGGTGGACGAGGAAGCGGCTTATCGCCATCGCGCCAGAGATATGATCCGGGGCACCGCCGTTACCCTTGAACAGTATTATGAAAAACGCGTACAATTTGCGAAAGCGGGCTTCAACGGCGATCAGAGGGCGATTGAATACTTTGGGCTGACCAAGACGCCCTGGCACAGCGAGGACGAAGTTCCCTTCGCGGACTGCGCCCAAACCCTGCAAACGCTCCGTGACGCGGGCTATCAACTCGGCGTCATCGCGAACCAGGAGCCCGGCGCCAGAGAACGGCTTGACGCCTGGGGCCTCGGCCGATTCTTTTCCGTGATTGCAGTCTCCGCGGAGATGGGCGTGGCAAAGCCGGACCGGGAAATATTCCTGCGGGCGCTGGCAATGGCGGACTGCAGGCCGGAAAACGCCGTCATGGTCGGGGACCGGCTGGATAACGACGTTCGCCCCGTCAAGGCGCTGGGAATGACCTCTATCCGCATGCGAAAAGGCCTTGCGGTGTATATGCGGCCGTCCTGCGCGGCAGAGGTGCCGGACTGCACGGTGTCCTGTCTTGCCGAGATTCCTGGGGTTCTCGCTCAGCTTCACTGACGCTGGATCCCCGAACGCCCCGCGGCGGCTTACACGGACGCTCCTGCCCCGCGATGAAAAGCGGCGCGTCCCAACCGGGTTTTCCGGGTTGGGACGCGCCGCTTATAAAATGCTTATTGTCCTTTCATTCGTCTCTTGTTCTCATACATGGTGCTGTCAGCCCGGCGGAAGACGTCTTCCGCCGACTCACCTTCCGCATGCAGGGCATATCCGATGGCCGCGCTGATCCCACCGCCGGATTGGGCGATATTTCGGGTGAAGCGCCCTGCCAGCTCCTCCGCCCGGTCACAGCTTTCTCCCGCGATAATCACGACAAACTCATCGCCGCCAACTCGGTAAACCGGAGAATCCTGATAGGTGTCGGAAAGGATGCCGCAAACCATCCGAATGGCCGCGTCGCCCTTGGCATGACCTTCGGTGTCGTTGATCGTCTTCAGATCGTTCAGGTCCGCCATCACGATGCCATACCTGCCGTCTCCCTGCGCAAGCTCCTCCTTCTTCTGCTCATAGGCCAGCTTGCTTCCCGCTCCGGTGAGGGCGTCCCGGTGGGCCAACTCGCTCATTTCGTCCGCCTTGTCCCTTGTCTGAGACAGCTCCCGGGAGGTGGCCACCAGATTGTCGATGTAGGTGGTAATATCGTGGAGCATCTGCCGCACCGACAGATACAGCGACTCGATCTCGTCCTGCGTCCGAATGGACATGGAGTCAAATTCGCTTGCGCTCTCCCGCCCGGCCCGGTAGTTTGACGCGGCGTGACTCAACATATTGATCGGGCGAATAATGGAGCGGTTGACCGCCAAGATGGCCAGAAGACTGATTACGATTGTAATGGCGGCAAGGGTAATCGACAGTCTGCGCATAAACCCGGTCTGCTGCGAGCGGATCATATCCATGGAGATATCCACCATCGCGTAGCCGATCACCTTATGACTCTCGCTGTAAATCGGCGCGCCGGCTGTGACCAGCCAGCCATAGGGCTCCGTGTTGGTAATATAAGGCGGGTAGCCCCGTTCCGGGTTCGTGAAGAGCTCCTTGTTCTCCTCGTACACCGGGTCGAAGCAGCCGATGGGGCAGGCGTCCTCTTCCGCAGCGTCCACCAGGTAGATAAAGCTCTCATCCGCCACGTCCAGCACGGAAATATACAGACAATCCACGTCGTTGTTGTCCTGAACAGCGCGGAGCTGCCGCAGCAGGTCCCGATATTCCTCCGTCTGCTCCAGCTCGCTGAACTTGGCAATGTATGCCTCAAACGCTTCCGATCCCCAATCCTCGCTGCTCACCTTTTCGTCCACGGAGTCGTAGATTTCACTCATCTTTCCCACCAGGGACTTGACCTGTTCGGCATCCAGGACGACAGCCACAGTATGGGCAATCTCATCCGCTCTGTTGCTGTAAAAATCATTGACGATATTCTGAACAAATCCATTACTGACAAGGATTCCGGTTACTCCAACCGCAAGAACAATCAACACAATCAAAATAATCGTCTTTGTTCGCAGTGATTTTTTCATAGCTGTCCTCCACGTTCTTGCATCCGGTCGGGTTATTGTTTGCTTCGCTGCCCGGATTCAGCCGGCAGGCGCAAGGGTGATCCGCAATTTTAAATAATTATACACCATTATCCCGCCTTTTTCTACCCCCTGTTTTGGGGAGTGAACCCGAAATAGCCTTGCGATTCGCTCAAAACGGTTTTGATGCAGGCGGGCGGTTGTCGGCTCGATCAAACTTTTTCACAACGGCCGGATCTTTCTCACGGAGACAGCCCCATCCGCAAAACAACGAGCTGTGAAATACAGAAACAAACACACCCCGTACTTCACAGCTCGTCCATTTAGTTCAGCGGATCCGGAGGCAGTTCCCCGGGGCCGGGGAACGGAGGCTCTGTGCCGTAGAGGCCACGCCAAATTCTTGCAAAAGTATCATAGGAAAAAACACCCTGCGAAATCAGGTTTTCCGCAAGGGTCTTGTCGGAGCCCTTGCGCTTTGTTTTCAGCGTATCCCAGAACGTAATCACTGCGTCGCCGCGGGTGTAGACGGCAGCGTCTGTGTTCACTCGGATGCCCAGTGCATCCGCCTTGACGCTTGCCTCAAACCACAAAAAATCCGTCGCGCCGTTCATATCCTCATATCCCAGCGCACGCAGACAGAAGGTAGCAAACATCTGTGCGGTAGCCGGTCCGCTGCCGCGGAAGGTAGTCGCACCAGTGCCGTTTGTCAGCCCGTTGGCATAGGCGTATCCGACATAATTGGAATACCAGTCGGCCGTATCCTGGAACGGATGGGGATAGTCACCGCTTTTGACCTCGTCCTCCTTGCCCAGCATTCGGATCAGCAGCGTCACGCTTTGGGCTCTGGTCAGCTCTGCGTCCAAATCATAGGAGGGCGTCCCGTCCGGCTGATCGCCGGTTCCCAGAAACAGCCCCAGCTCATGCAGCGCATCGGCTGTCTGCTCCTGTTCCGGGGTATGTGCCGCTGCAATCGGAACAAACAGCACTGCCATCGCTGCGGCAATGATGAAAAAAAACGGGGCCTTTTTTATCATAATGCATTCTCCCCTCTATATATCAGCCAATCGGGTCAAGGGGAAGCTGGCCGATTCCGCCGGGCTCCGTTGCCTCGCTTGCCTCCGACCCGGAAGCCGCCAGAGAAGTCGGAACAGGCTCCGCCGGTTCAGAAGCAGGCGTTTCCGGCGGAGCCGGTGCGGTGCTCTCCGGCGAAGCCGACGGAGTCTGCTCCTGGGGATTGTCTGAAGCAGCATTGTGTCCCGTCAGATCGTCTGGGGGCAGCTCGATCCCCTCGTCGCTGACAATCGCTCCTGCCTCCTCCGCGAGCTTCCGGAGCTCCTCCATGTCGATGGTCTGCCCCGTGGGTTCGGTCTCCCAGGGTGCCAGGGTCTCAAGCGCCAATGCATCCGTTGCGGAAGGCGCCGCATACTCCGTGGCCAGCCCACGAGCAGCAGCGGACCCGGACTCGGCGTGCTGCTCTTTGGGGGGATCTTTACAGCTCACAAGGGAGAGCAGAAGAATCACCGCAGCACAAATGAACAAAATCCGATTCACGTTTGCTCACTCCTCCAAAATACCTTCGGAGCGGAGTTGGTTCACAACGGCCGCAACCGCTTTCCCCGCCGTTTCCACATCCACTCCCGAATACTCTGACATCAGCTTTGCCTCGATCTGCTTCGGCTCCAGTCCATCCGCCAGGGCCTTCCAGATAAAGCCGCCGGTCTCATTGAGGCGCACAATGCCGTGATAGGACTCGGCAGCCGCATCAACAGGAACCGCAATCAGGCTGTCGTCAACCTGACTCAGAATAAAAGTGTCCTTAATCTTCATGTTCCCCTCCCGCTTGCAGAGATTGTTTTTGTCTCCAGCGCTCCCAGGTATTCCGCACCTTGTCCCGCAAATTCCCAATGCGCTGTTCCCGGAACAGGAAATTGCATCGGTCCGGACAGGCATTGCATTTTTTGAGCCGGTAACACTGGGGATACAGCACGCAGTCCTCGCAGGCTTCCTCCGCCGGACGGGGCTCCAGCCATGCTGCCAGTTTTTCCGGATCCCACGCCTCGTGATAGATGCTGCCCACCTCTTCGCTGTCGCCGAAGTGCTCGCAGCGTCCGATCCGTCCGTCGGGAAGGATCGTAACGGAGCGGGGATCGTCCGCCATGCAGGAATTGAGCTTCAAGCCCTGCTCCACGGTCGCCTTCCGCCGAATGCCAAATGCCTCAAGCCGTTCGTTGACGGCCCGGCGGGTATCCAGCGCCTGTTGGTCGCTTTCAAAGGCCGCGACCTCCCCCACGTACGCCACCAGCAGCTCGCAGCGGGCCGCAAAGCCCTTTTTCCCGCCGAAACGCCGCCCCAGCTCCTCCGCCAGGGCAAGGAGATCCTCGGCATTGTGGGCGTCCATGTTGAGGTTGACGGTTGTGGCAATTCCCGCCTCCAGAAGCCGCTCCAGGTTGGACAGCACTCGTTTGTAGGCACTGCCCTCCTGATGGATATAGGCCTTGGTGCGGTTATAGACCTCCTCTGTGCCGTCCACCGTAACGAGGGCCTGCCGCAGATTCCAGAGCTTCGACGCTTTTTCGATCAATGTGGGATCGAACAGATAGGCGTTGGTAACCATCGTCGATTCATAGGCGGCGCCGCCGTCGAGAAGCGTCCGGGAGATGCGGTCGATCACCCCTGCGTTATAAAGGGGCTCGCCGCCGAACCAGCGAATCTTGATCTTCTCGCCCTTGGCATGGGCAAGCATCCAGCACGCCGCATCCCGGGCTGTCTGCTCCGTCATGGAAAGTCTGCGCTGGCCCTTTTCAAAGCAGTAGTAGCAGCGGGCGTTGCAGTCTGTGGTGGTAAAGACCACGTAATCGGTAATCGCGCCCTTGTCCTTTTGGGTCAGGCGGGTCACAGACCGCACCTGGTCACAGTGTTGTCTGTCACGGAACTCCAGTGGAACAAGGAACCAGCGTTTGACCAATTCTTCCCGCAGAGCCGGGTTCTCCGGGGACTCCGATTCCCGCAGAAGCAGCAGCTCGCCGGACAGGCTGTGAAAGAGCAGCCGTCCCTCCGGGCAATCCACTTCCAGGCAATGCCGGGAGAAGCGGTAGCTTCGCTCCGGATGATAAGGCTGCGCCCCTGCCACAGCACGGACAGTCTGATTGCCGGCTTTGATCGTTTCCAATATGTACCTCCAGGGAAAAAACGGAAGTGCGGCAGGCAGTGCATACTGCCTGCCGCACAGGCTTTTGGGTCAGCCCTCCGGGCCTCCCAGGCAATCGAATTCTTCAGGCATGGCCGCCAGGCATCCGCTTGTGATGATGACGTCCGTGTCATCCAGATGGATGCACTCGCATTCCGGGAACTCAAATGTCTTCATTCTGTTACCTCCAAATAATCATAGACTATTGCCATCCCATGGCCTTTGCCGCATTGCCGTAGGCCACCAGGGCACGAACCAGATTGCCGATGTTTTCGTTATCCCACTTCGAACGAGCGTAGGAATAGGGGGAATAGGTCACCGTTACATTGTGGTTCGACTCATCATAGATTTCAACAGAATAGAGATTGGCCAACTGGTAGGATTTGATGTTCTTGATTACAAAAACCTTGGTATTTTGACTTGTGCTTCCATAAAGCGTTACGGGCTGCAATTCCGTTTCGCTTCCCGCCAGCCTTGCGTGGATTTTCTCCGGGTAGCTTCCGCTGCCGATTACACAAATCATAATCGAAGTCTCAGAGCCAAGCTGCAGTGTGGCGGCAATCCGCGGTGCTCCATCGAGCTCGCTGATGCTGCCCGTCACAGCCGCCTGGTAGGTTTCATCCGGCTTCGTAAGGTTGGGATTATAGTCCGCAAGCCGCTCATCATTGATGGGCACGCCCACGTCGTAATTCTGCAATCCGTTCTCATCGGAGTAGGTCTTGCCGTCGAAATACTGCTGGGCCGCCCGGCCATAATACAGGCCGGCCTGGCAGAGCGCTTTCAGCGCGGCGCTGCTGTTGGCGTTATCGTAGGTGTGGTCGAAGTAAGCCTGTACGGAGTACTCGTACATACCCAGGATTACGACCTCGTCACCCGCTCCCGTTTTCCTCACGTCGATGTAGTAGGACTTGCTCATCTGGAAGGAGTAGATGTCTCCGGAGCAGACCTTGTAGCCCCAGGTGGTCAGGTCGGCCGCCGTTAAACTGTGCTCGACCAGCGGATCAGCAGCCGGGTCATCATAGATTCTGACTGTGTACTGCTCAGGGGAACCCTGAATGTTATTGACGTACACGTTGATGTTGATATTCTCCCGCAGCGTCAGGGTTGCGGAAACCCGCTCCATTGCCTGCAATGTGTAATTGCCGCTGCCGTCGCTGACCCACTGATAGCCCGCGGGAATCACGGATTTCTCGGTAAAGGCCTCCGTGGCGATCACGGTAACATTGGACATATCCCCATTGACATTGGTGACGCCGATCATCTTCGGACCGGTGAGCGTGCCGCCGTTCAGCACTGCGCCGGTGGCAATCGTGGTGCTGTACGGCGCAACCGCAATCGCCGCGCCTCTTGTGGTACAGCCGCTGTTGTTGGCCGTGTAGCTGAACTCCTCTGCCGTAGCGGTAATCGTGCCGCCGTTCACCGTCAGGCTGCCGCAGCGGACCTCGATGCCGGAATCGCCGCTGACAATCGCGCCGTCGTTCACGGTCACATTCGCGTTGCCGTTCAGCGCAATGCCCACGTTCAGGTTGCTCGCGCTGCCCGGCGCCGCAATCACGCTGCCGTTTACGATGATGTTGATCTCGTTGTTCGCATGCTTCAGGTTGCCCAGCACAAACAGCGTGCCCTTCACAGTGCCGTTCACGGTCACGTCGATCTTATTCAGCTGGGCGTCGTTGCTGCCAAAGACGTTCAGGCCGTAGTCTGTACCCTCCAGGGTCACGTCTGCGCCGATCGTCAGCGTGCGCTTCGCCGTCAGATCGCCGGTGCCGCGGATTTCCACGGGAGCAAGGCCGGCATTCGTCGTCTTGATGGTGCCCTCGCCGGTGATGTTCAGCGTGCCGCCCGCCAGGGCAATGTTGCTGGCGGTGGTGATGTTATAGCCGTTCAGGTCCAGCGTGACGCTATTGTTTTCCGAGGTAGTCGCAAAGCGGTTGTTGTTGCCAAAGGCCGGCGTTGCGCCGGCGTTCACGAACAGGCGATCCGTCAGCGCGACATCCGCCAGAAGCGTGATGGTCTGGCCGTTCTCCACCGCCGCAAAGGCAGCTTCCAAGGTCTCGTACTTCACGCTGTCGATCTGGGCCACATAGGGGATAGCCTGCAGCGTATAGCTGTTTTCGCCGACGCTGACCCACTCATAGCCCGCGGGAACGGTAAGTGTATTCGTTGTCGCGGTGATTGTCGGAATCACCGTCGCTGTGTTGCCAACGTACGCGCCGATCTGCTTCGCGTTGGCACTGGTGAAAGTACCGCCGGAAATCGTCGCGGTAGGTACGCCGCCGGGATAGCCGCAGTTATCAACCACAATCGCGTCGCCGGTGGGGTTGCAGCCGTTGCCGTTGTAGTTGTAGGCCGCTGCCGCGCCGTTGCCAGTAATCGTACCGCCGGAAATGGCCAACGTGCCGGACTTCTGGTAGATACCGGCTGCGCCGCTGATCGTACCGCCGCTGATGGTCAGCGTACCGTCCTGCGGCTGATAGATGCCCGCGCCGTCGTCGCCGGTGGAAGTGATTGTGCCGTCGGTAATCGTAATATTCGTCCCGCCGTTACCGTCAGAACCGTTGCCGGAAATGCCGAAGACGCCGGCAGAAATCGTGCCGCCGTTGACGTTCAGCGTTGCGCTGTCCACATCTCCGTTGCCGGTGATGACCACACCGTAACCGTTGGGCGCGCTCACTGTGCCGTCGTTGATCGTGACCGTACTTCCGGCCAGGACAGAAACGGCATTCACGCTGTCCCCTGTTGCTTGAACGGTACCGCCGGTCATGGTGAATGTTGACTCAATGACAACCACGCCGCTGCTTTCATCGGCATTGATCGTGCCGCCGGTCATGGTGAATGTTGCCCCATCCTGTGCAGCAACACCGTTGCCCTCAGGCGCATTAATCGTGCCGCCGGTCATGGTGAATGTCGATTTATCAACGACAACACCGCTGCCTGACCCGGCGTTGATCGTGCCGGCTGCCAGGGTCAGGTTTCCGCCGGGATTCACCCAGGCGCCGTGCCTTGAGCCGGTAACGGAGCCGGTCGCGCCCTCGGAGCTGTCCGTGATGGTCAGCTTGCCGTAGACGTCCAGCGCGCCGCCGGTAACTGCCTTGCCGTTCAGGTCCAGGGTAATGGTCGTACCCGCGGGAGAGACCGCCGCGTAACCGCTACTGTCAATGATTGGGTCGGAAGCCAAATTGACGTCGCTCAGCAGAACGATCGTCTTGCCGTTTGCCGCCGCAACCGCGGCTTTCAGGGTCTCGTACTTTGTCTCGCCAATCTGGGCCACATAGGGGATTGCCTGCAGCGTATAATTGCCGCCGGAGCTCTCCACCCACTGATAACCGGCAGGAACCACAGCGTTCTCGGTGAAGGCCGCCGTGGCGGTCACGGTAACATTGGACATGTCGTTGTTGACGTTGGTGACGCCAATCATCTCCGGACCGGAGAGCGTGCCGCCGTTCAGCACCGCGCTGGTTGCAATCGTGGTGCCGTACGGCGCAACCGCAATCGCGGCGCCTCTTGTGGTACTGCCGCTGCCGTTGGCTGTGTAGCTGAACGCCTCCGCCGTAGCGGTAATCGTGCCGCCGTTCACCGTCAGGCTGCCGCACCGGACTTCGATACCGGAGTCGCCGCTGACAATCGCGCCGTCGTTCACGGTCACGCTCGCGTTGCCGTTCAGCGCGATACCTACGTTCAGGTTGCTCGCGTCCCCCGGCGCCGCAATCACGCTGCCGTTTACGATGATGTTGATCTCGTTGCTCGCATGCTTCAGGTTGCCCAGCACAAACAGCGTGCCCTTCACGGTGCCGTTCACGGTCACGTCGATCTTATTCAGCTGGGCGTCGTTGCTGCCAAAGACGTTCAGGCCGTAGTCTGTACCCTCCAGGGTCACGTCTGCGCCGATCGTCAGCGTACGCTTCGCCGTCAGATCACCGGTGCCGCGAATTTCCACAGGAGCAAGGCTGGCATTCGTCGTCTTGATGGTGCCCTCGCCGGTGATGTTCAGCGTGCCGCCCGCCAGGGCAATGTTGCTGGCGGTGGTGATGTTATAGCCGTTCAGGTCCAGCGTGACGCTCTTGTTTTCCGAAGTGGTCGCGTAGCGGTTGTTGGTGCCGCCAAAGGCCGGCGCTGCGCCGGCGTTCACGAACAGGCGATCTGTCAGCGCGACATCCGCCAGAAGCGTGATGGTCTGGCCGTTCTCCACCGCCGCAAAGGCAGCTTCCAGGGTCTCATACTCCACATTGCCGATCCTGGCCACGCAGAGAACCTCTTCCAGCGTATACCCACCGGAGCCGTTCGCCACCCACTGATAGCCGGCAGGAGCGGAAAGCGTGTTGGTTGTTGCGGTAATCGTTGCAATCTCCGTTGCTTCATTACCGGGTTTTCCGCCAAAGTACGCGCCGATCTGATTGGCATACGCACTGGTGAAGGTGCCGCCGGAAATCGTCGCGGTGGGTGCGCCGCCGGGATAGTTGCAGTTCTCCACAACCAGCGCGTCGCCGGTGGGATTGCAGCCATCGCCGCTGTAGCTGTAGGCCGCAGCAGCGCCGGTGCCGTTCAGCGTACCGCCATTGATGTTCAATGTGCCGGACTTCACGTACACCGCCGTCGGTCCGGTAACGGTGCCGCCGTTGATGGTCAGCGCGTCACCCTGCGGATGGTAAATCGCCGCGTCAGCCGTCGCGGAGACCACAGCGCCCTCGTTGATGGTCACAGCGCCCTTGTTGCCGCTGTTTCCGTTGCCGGAGATTGCGCTGCTCTCACCGGTGACGGCAACCATGCCATTCACCACAAGCGCAACGCCGTTGGTGTTCGTACCAAACGCCGTCACACCGTAGCAGAAGCCCGTGGAAACAGTCACGTTTGCGCCGATGGTCAGCTCCGCCTTATCATTGCCGCTGCTGCCGACGCGGATTACAGAGGAAGAATTGACAAAGTCGCTGCCTTCCGTCTTGCTCGCGCTGATCGTTCCGGTTCCGGTGATTATCACCTCACCGCTCTTGACCCACAGGGCGCGGCAATCCGCGGCGGTGATATTATGACCGTCCAGATCGATTGTCAGATCCTTCGTAATCTCCACCGTTGCCGTCAGGGCAACGTCCGCAAGCAGGACAACAGTATCGTCAGCCGCTGCTGCTGCAACCGCATCTGTCAGGGTTTCATACTTTATCTCGCCGATCTGCGCTGCGTATTCTCCCTGGGCGTAGGCCACCCCGGAAAAGAATGAAATACACAAGCAGATGGAAAGAACAACACTTAGGATCCTTTTGAATACCATTCCCAAAAACCTCCTTCCAACAACAGGTTACTGTCTTTCCTGCCGGAACCGGCAGGAATCGTGCCTCACCCGAACGAGGTAATTGCCTCGATCAGGTCTAATGTCCGGAGTAAGTGCTTCCGCCCTTCTTCTGACCACCTCCATGTGTCTCCGTGCGGACGAAACGACGGCCTTTTTTGGGGGGCAGCGCTGCGTCGGCTGCCACCGCATCGGCTCCGATTTGCCCATATAAAAAGCGGCTTTCATCACACAGGCGTGCGTGCCACGGGGAACGCCTGTGTCACAAAAGCCTGCAATGCAGTACTTATAAATACAAATTCGTTGTCTGCGTATAAACCCACACTGTAACTGTACCACACCGGCAGGCACAATGCAAGTAGGAAATGTGAAGGATTAATGGATTTTAAGAAATATGCATCAAAAAACTCCTCCGCGATGACCGGATGCATCACCGCGGAGGAGAGAATGATTATGCTAAAAAACGACACGCGACACAAAGTGTGGCTTCATTGGCAGTTCACGACTGGCCGCGTTTCTTCATCTTTTTCAGAGCCGGCAGGATCCCAAGCCTGCGGGCCGTCAGGACTGCTGCACGGCGAAACAGGAAATAACCGTATCGCAGCGGATAGATGGCGCACCAAAAGCGGACGTACAGCCGATAGCCCCGGTCCGAAACGTCTCGCTGCTTTCCCTTGCGCTGGAAGGCAGACAGCACGCCGATCACATTTCCGTCCGGTACGGTTTCCAGAGAAAAGGTGTTGTCGCCGCGAATCCGGTAACTGCCGTCCTCCACGCGGATGACCCTGTGCAGAACGTAGTCTTTGCCACGCTTATACAGCGCCACGTCGTATTTTCTCAGCCGTGCAGCGGGGACGCAGATCATTACCAGATCCCTGTTTTGCCGCAGCATGGGCTCCATGCTCACGCCGCGGGTCTTGTACACAAGCTTGCCGTCGCGGGCAAGGAGCTCTTCCAAAGAAATCTTCATCGTCTCAACCCATTACAACATCCGTACGGTTCCGGGGCCGTCCTTTTCCTGATGTATGGAAAACCGCGCTGCGCTGTGAGGTCTAACATGAATTTGCGGAAATCTCACTCACATTGAACGAGATTACGTATGCGTACCTCGATGGCTTCCTCTGCCTTTTGATTCTTCCCTGTTATCACTTATATCCAATTTCGTAGGTCAGACTGCAGTTGCGAATATCCCGGGGCGTAACGCCGGGCTCGCCGTGGAGGCCGCCGACTTCGATGTTGATCCCCTGGTTGTAGTAGGCTGCCCAGACCAGTTCGGAGCAGTACCAATCCGTTTCGCTGGAGCTGTGATCCTTGGCAAAGTCCAGGAAATAGGAGGAGCCAAGCTCGCCCTGGCAGAAAGAAACCGCGTTGTTGATTTTCGTCGTCGTGGCACCGGAGACTCTCAGAACCTTCACAGCCTTGTCATCCACTCTCGTATCGTCCAGGATGCTTCTGGTCACGCCGCCTTCGCTGTTGGAGATCGCTTCGATCACGCGAATGTACTTCCGGCCGGTGCCGTCGTTTCTGTTATAGATGCCCTCCACGATGGCAATGTGCCCCGTGATGCCGAAGCCGCCGTTCGCCTCAAAGATGACGTCACCCTTCTTGACCACGTTGAGCAGATTGTATTTGTTGTAGTTTGCCTGGGAGGGGCAGGAGGTGCCGGTGTTGTAATAGTATTTGCTTCCTCCGCTGGAGCGAACCGGGGCCTGTTCCGGCATAAGCACGGCATAATAGGCCTTCACATATTCTTCGATCGGCTGCCCGGCATAGTTGTTGACGAAATCGTCAAAGCTCATGCCCAGCTCTATGTTGTTTTCCTCTGCGTAAGCCACGACCTGCTCATAGGCGATTCTGAGGGGATTTCTCACGGTCTCTTTTTGCGAAACGGGGACGACGGCAAACGCGCTCAAGGAGAGACTCGCGACCAGGATGATCGCAAGCGCAAGGCTGCATGATTTCTTAAGTAACTTCCGAATCATAATAAGTCCTCTCTTTCATAGTGTTTGTTCTCGCATCGATCAGATTGACGGCCTCATTCAGCGCAGCGCGGCGGGTTTGGCGGGTTTCTCTGGAAATTCCAATGCTTCAGTCGAGGATTATCATTCGTTTGCGTGTTTTTACTGCATAGATATAACACGTCTTGATTGTACCACAGTCAGCGCGGTATGGCAAGCCCCTTTCTGATCGCAGCCCCCGCTTGGCCTCCGAAAATCCTGATTTTCTCCAAAAAAGTCCCCGCATGGTGGTTGACGAATCCAAGCAGACATGTTATAATTATTCTGCCAATTTGGATTTCCTTGCGTTTCAGGCGATTCAGAGCGCCGGGCGGAAGCCAGGGAGCGGTTCAAATGAAAAAGAACCCATTCTCCACCTGTCCCGGTGTTCTCAGTGCTCATAGATTAAACGTACGGCAATGATCCTAACGATACTTTGAGGGGATGGGTTTGATGAAGCAGTTTCAGACGGTGTATCGGGATCGGGAATCCTTTCGCAGCTCTGTCGCGGAATGGAAAGCATGGCAGGACGCGCACGCTCCCGGACAGGCGCTGGTCCACATTTTTTCCGATGATGCCGACGTCGCGGATGTCAGCTGCGCCCGGGAGATCGTAGGACATCTGCTGCCGGACGCGTCCTGCATCGGGGCGTCTGCGTCGGGCAATATCTTCGAAGGAAACATCACGACGGAGAAGCTGGTGGTCACCTGCACGGTATTTGAGCATTCCGACAGCTTTGTCCGCACTCGCTTCTTTTCCATTGAGAACCGGGACGCAAGCACACTGCGGACAGCGCTGCGGGCAATGAAAGCGGATTTTGCGGGCGTGAAGGCAATCGAGGTCATCATGACCATCGACACCATCCCGATCCGGGAGGTGTGCGCCATTCTCCAGGAAGAGATTCCGGAGCACATTCCGATCTGGGGCGGCGGTGCCTTCGGCGACAACGTCTTTACCGCCTATATCTTTGACAAAGGGCAAGCCAATACCCACGGTATCGTCCTGGCAATGATGGGCGGCGGAGACCTGCACGTCATGACCTCCTACGTCATTGGATGGAAGCCGCTGGGCTCCGCGCTGAAGGTGACCCGGGCGAAGGGGAAGGTGCTGTGTGAGCTGGACGGCAATCCTGCCTATCAAATCTACCAGCACTATCTGCGCATTCCCAATGACGAGCACATCTTCTACAACGCGCTGGAGTTTCCCTTTGCCGTGAGTCACCAGAACCGCATTCTTTTGCGCCATGCGCTGGCCTGCCACGATGACGGCTCCATTGATATGAGCACGGATATCCCGGAGGGCAGCATCCTGCACCTGACCTACGGCGACCCGGACACGATCATGCAGAACGTGTCGCTCTGTGCCGATCAGGTTCGGGATTTCGCGCCGGAGGTCATTTCGATCTTCGACTGCTTCGGCAGAAAGAGCTTTTGGGGCGGCACGGAGGGCAGCCGCGAGACGCGGCCCCTGCACAAGCTGGCCCCCACCTACGGCTTCTGCACCGCCGGAGAGTTGATCCGCTGGCAGGGCGGCATGGACCACCACAACCTCTCGCTGGTCGTGGCTGCCATGCGGGAGGGCGGTCCCGGGGAACAGGAAATGACGGCGATCCAGGAAGAAGTCAGGCAGAATGAATCCAGCATGTCCATGGTCAGCCGCCTGGTAAACTTCATCAACACGGCCACCGCCGAGGTCATCGAAGCCAACACCCGGCTGTCCATTATGGCCATTACGGATCAATTGACCCAACTGTACAACCGCGGGGAGATCCAGCGGCAGATTACCGAACGCATCCAGGAGAATTGCTCTGCCCCCGTGGGTGAAAACGCCACCAGCCTGGTCATGATCGACCTGGACGATTTCAAGCAGATCAACGACACCTACGGTCACAACGAAGGCGACCAGGTGTTGATCGCCGTCTCCGCCCAAATCCGGGCGGCGCTGGAGGCGCTGGGAAACGGCGCTGTCGGCGGGCGCTGGGGCGGCGAGGAGTTCATGGTCATGCTGCCGGGAATGCCGCTGGACGCGGCGGCGGCTTTCGCGGAGTCCCTGCGCGTGAGAATCGAAAACCTCCACTTTGCGCTTTGCGGCAGGGAGACCGCCAGCTTCGGCGTAGCCCAGGCCCAGCCGGGCGAGGAAGCCGATCCCTTGGTCCTGCGGGCGGACGTCGCCCTCTACGTTGCCAAGAAATCCGGAAAGAACCGGGTCTGCCGCGCGGACGGCAAGGGAGAGCATACAGGCAAAAGAACGGTATATGAATCAGACGCGAGATAGGGGCCCGTGCCCGCCCGTAGGAGCGGATGCCCACATCCGCCCTTGATCCCCCTGCAGCGTCGGCAATCTGCCGACCGCTCTCCACAGTCATTCTGAGCGCCCTAAAGAACTTGCTTCGCTGCGCAGCGAAGAATCCTTACCCCATATTTCCAAAACACGATACTGTTACCGATCATCGAAAGCGGGTCATGCCTCCGGCGGCCCGCTTTCTTGTTCCGGCAAGAAAGCGGAGAAAGAACTGGCCAGAGGGGGAAGATTCCGAATCTCTTCCCCCTCTGGACTCCCCTAATTCAAACGGCCAAAAGGGAGTGCCCTTTTGGATATCCCCGTGCAGGCGGCCAGCCCGGCACGTTCATCGACAGGTAAAAATCCGCACAATCCCTGCAGCGCGGGCAATTTGCCGGAGGCGAATCTAAAGCCTTCCCCCTGGGGGGAAGGTGGTCCGAAGGGCCGGATGAGGGGGTGTCTCGTACAACGGCGGCAATTTCCCCTGCATATCCAACCCTGCCGGATCGCCCTGGTGGGCGATTGTTTGCTCCGCAAACGCGGACGAGCACTGCTCGTCCCTACGGGCGCTGACGAATACGATACTGCGTAGGGGCGCACATTGTGCG